>JAHDFN010000122.1:0-715 GCA_020628145.1 Saprospiraceae bacterium
TACAATGCAGGAGATGAAAATCTATTGGAAGCCCTCGGCCGGGCGACGGTCGGGTCGAGGGTTATTCCAATAAAATCAGGAAACTTCGACGGAAGATTCCTACAAGTAGGCGAAAGCCGATTTGACACGCAGACATTTTGCTTGAAAGGTGAACACAATATGTTCAATACCACTTGTGCCATTCAGGCCGCCAAGATAGTGGGCGTATCTGACGAATCCATCCAAAAGGGTTTGGATACATTCGTCAACGTACCCCACCGTCTTGAAGTGGTAGCCGAAATCAATGGGGTTTTGTATATCAATGATAGCAAAGCCACTAATGTGGATGCGACATATTACGCCTTGAAAGCACAGGAAAGACCCATTGTTTGGATAGCCGGTGGCACGGACAAGGGAAATGACTATACTCCTATCATGGATTTGGTAGGAGATAAGGTCAAAGCCCTTATCTGTTTGGGAAAAGACAATAGTAAACTATTGGAAACATTTTCCTCTTTGGTGAAAATCATTGAAGAAACAGGTAGTGCTATAGAAGCCATACAAAGGGCGGAAACTTATGCGGAAACGGGAGATGTAGTCCTACTCTCTCCTGCCTGTGCAAGTTTCGACCTATTCAACAACTATGAACATCGTGGAGCGCTCTATAAAGAGGCCGTCCACAAATTGAAAAAAACATAACGAAGCCGTAAATACGGATTCAAAACGACATGAGAAC
>JAHDFN010000122.1:725-12734 GCA_020628145.1 Saprospiraceae bacterium
TTGGTACAAGGCTGTTAGCTGAGCTTAGAGGCGACCGTGTAATATGGACTATTGTCCTATTACTTGCCGTCGTTTCAGTACTCGCTGTTTATAGTTCCACCGGAACTATCGCTTTCCGCCAGGGATGGGGTACCGAAGGCTATCTAATCAAGCATTTCGCCATCATCGTAGGCGGATTGGCATTAACCTATTTCTGCTACCTGACCCATTACATGCAGTATTCCAGATCCGCACCCTATCTGCTCTTGATTTGTATTCCCTTATTAATTTATACATTGGCTATGGGTACGGATATCAATGATGCAAGGAGATGGATTACCATCCCCATTTTGAATCTATCCTTCCAAACATCGGATTTTGCTAAGGTAGCACTGATTACATATGTAGCAAGAGTCATATCTTCCAAACAGGAATATATCAAGGATTTCCAAAGTGCATTCCTGCCCATCATCATGCCTATCATCATGATTTGCGGACTTATTGCTCCTGCTGATTTATCTACGGCATTATTGCTGTTCATTGTAAGTATGCTGATGATGTTTGTAGGGAGGGTTGCCCTGCAATATATAGGTCTGCTTCTCATGTTGGGAATCGTCTTATTCGCCTTTCTTATCATCCTAGGAGATTTCGCTCCCGATGTAGTAAGAGCCGATACTTGGAAAAACAGAATGATTGAGTTCAGAACCAATCCAGAAGGGGGAGAACAAGTTCAACAAGCCAAAATAGCAATGGCTAGAGGTGGAATTTTCGGAGTTGGCCCCGGGCATAGTACTCAAAGGAATTCACTCCCCTCGGCTTATTCTGATTTCATCTTCGCAATAATAGTAGAAGAATATGGCCTTATAGGAGGCTTTTTCATCATGGGGTTTTACTTAATACTCCTATATAGATGTGTCAAATTGATAACCCGTAGTCCCAAAGCTTTCGGAGCCATGCTCGTTTTTGGCCTGGGGCTGTTATTGGTCATCCAGGCACTGGCGAATATTGCCGTTTCCGTCCACCTTGTCCCCGTTACAGGATTGACACTTCCTTTAATGAGTATGGGAGGGACATCGGTATTATTTACCAGTATCATGGTGGGAATGATACTGAGTGTAAGCAAATATATTGAACAGTTGGCATTGAATGATGACGACGAAAACAATGATGTATTATAAAATAGAAATTGATTGAAATGAGATTCATCATCAGCGGAGGAGGAACCGGCGGCCATGTATTTCCGGCCATCGCCATAGCCGATGCCCTTAGGCGGAAGCAACCCGATGCTGAATTCCTATTCGTAGGAGCTCAAGGAAAAATCGAAATGGAAAAAGTACCCAAAGCAGGTTATCCCATAGAAGGACTTTGGATAAGCGGTTTCCATAGAAAAATGACCCTGAGGAATCTGATGTTTCCATTCAAATTGATACATAGCATGTGGAAAGCTAGGAAAATAGTAAAAGGATTCAGACCTGATGCCGTAGTCGGTACAGGAGGCTACGCCAGTGGTCCTACATTACGCATGTCCGGTTCCATCCCGACCGTGTTACAAGAACAGAATAACTATGCAGGTGTCACCAATAAATTATTAGCCGAAAAAGCAGAACGAATCTGTGTGGCATATGATAAGATGGAAAGATACTTCCCAAAACATAAAATCGTCCTGACTGGAAATCCCGTAAGACAGGATTTATTGAATCTAGAAGGAAAAAGAGATGAAGGCATCCGTCATTACGGACTTTCTCCGAACAAGAGAACCATTCTCATTATAGGAGGAAGCCTAGGAGCAAGAACATTGAATGACAGCCTGCGAGATGCATATGATTTACTCAAAGAGCAAGAAGGAATCCAAGTATTATGGCAGTGCGGGAAAATTTATATCGACGAATTCCACAACTGTGAAACGGCAGGATTAGAACACGTAAAAATTTCCAAGTTCATTGACAGGATGGATTTGGCCTATGCTATGGCCGATATCGTGATTTCCAGAGCAGGAGCCATTTCCATTTCGGAGTTATGCCTAGTCGGAAAACCCGTAATACTAGTACCGTCACCTAATGTAGCGGAAGATCATCAAACCAAAAACGCTATGGCCTTGGTAGAAAAGGATGCAGCCGTGATGGTTAGGGATAGTGATGCTAAGAAAACTTTAATACAAACGGCTATCACTACATTGAATGATAAATCGTTATCCCTTAAGTTAATGGAAAACATTAAGCGGTTGGGAAGGCCAAATGCAGCCGACCATATTGCTGATGTAATTTTGGAACTTGTAAAAAATCAAAAGGGATGAGACTACTATTCATAATATCATTTTTTGCCCTTACGGCACAGGTCGATGCACAGCATATCGACTCAATTCTTCAAAAATTGAATGAACCCATTCAGGAGGGAATTGACAAGACAATCGCTGAAATGTTCGGAGAGCAGGATACGATATTCACAGAAACCGATTCGTTCATACTATTCACAACTCCTGAAATGATCGTAGATGAATTGGATACTGTAGAGTTCCGATACGATAAGACGGCCAACTCCTATAGGGAATGGAATTATAATGGAGACGAATTAGCCGAAGCGATGGCTGTGGTATATTTAGCCGATAAACGCACCGGAGAACCAATTGACTTAGAAGCTTCCCAATTCTTTGTCATAACGACCATGACTGATGAAGAAACTTTTGAAATCAGTTATCAGGAACCAGTTATAAGTTGTCGAATTTGTGGAATGGCCGGAGAACAACCGGACATCTCCATCCTCACCAAAGAGAATAAGATCGAATTCATTGAAGTGAGGGAAAAGGATGATTATATTCTGAATGATGAATACAAAATAACATTTGAAGACGGTGCATTGGTCGTTGAAGAACATATAGCTGCTTTTTACCACAAGCCGACTGAGAATCTTTATTCGACTTCCGTCAATAGGGAAACTATGATGGAAGTACAATCCTATGAACCGAATGGAGGAGAAGAAGAAAAATTCAGAATCGCCATTCTTCCTGTTGAAAAGACAAAAGATATCACACTTGACGGAACATTGGATGAAGACGCTTGGAATAAGGATTATAAAATCAATTGGAGACCTGTACACTCGACCATTTTCGGTGAAAAACATACCATGAATGACCTTTTCGGCAAGTACAGTGCAGCCTGGAATAAGAAAGCCCTCTACATCGGTTTGAAAATAAAAGACGACAAACTGGTTCCCGTCCAGTTCCAAAAAGATCAAATACTCGGTGATTATATCCGATTGGATTTCAATTTCGAACAAAGCAGGGTTACAGAAGGGAAGTTAAAAGGAGGTTCTTCTCCCTACTCTATATCCATCGGATTGGGCTTCGATAAGCTGGGTAATCCCCTTATTGTCAATCTTAAATCCGGTGAATCCATAGATAATATCAAGGCTGTATTCTTTAGGAATAAAGGAACAGGAGGATATGACGCAGAAATCGGAATTCCCTTATCATCCATCAAGGAGTTGCTTGGAGAATATGCCAAAGGTATCGGATTCAAAAAAGGGAACAGCATCAACTTCACTATAAGTCTGGGGGATGCGGATGATTTGGAAACAGGAGTAATCAAACATATAGACGCATCCTCAAGGATGGAAGAAAATATCCCTTTCAAGATGGGGAAATTGGAGTTCTTCAATAAATATGGGATGCGGACATTTGAAGAGATGAAAAAATAAATGGAATTAAAGGATATACATATCGTTTACTTCATCGGCATAGGAGGGATAGGCATGAGTGCCTTGGCCCGCTACTTCAACATGTTGGGTTGTGAAGTTTACGGCTATGACCGGGTATCTTCCAGAATCACTAAAGAACTGGAAGATGAAGGTATATCCATCCATTATACAGAAGATATTTCGGCGATACCCGAAAAAACGGACTTGGTCATATACACACCTGCCATTCCTGACAATCATCAGGAATTGGTATGGCTTCGCAAGGAAAGTTACCCTGTTAAGAAAAGGGCGGAAATTCTCGGCATGATTAGTCGGACTAAGAAAACCGTCGCTGTTGCAGGAACACATGGTAAAACGACTACTTCATCCATTATAACGCATATTCTGCGTACCGGAGGTGTAGAGTGTACCGCTTTCCTTGGAGGTATAGCCAATAATTTCGAATCTAATTTCATATTCGGCAAATCAGAATGGGTAGTGGTGGAAGCCGACGAATTTGATCGGTCATTCCTCCACTTGAACCCGTTTTTCTCCATCATTACATCTACGGATGCCGACCATTTGGACATCTATGGTGACCATGATGAGATGAAAAGGGGGTTTGCAGCATTCAGTAAGAAAAATCATCCGGAAGGGAGGGTATTCGCCAAAAGAGGCTTGGACCTCCCTTCCTCTCCAAACCAGGTGAGCTATGGTTTGGAACAGGGCGAAAATAAAGCCATAAATATCCGAGTGGAAAATGGTCATTTCGTTTTCGATTTTGAAAATGAAAAAACCTCCATCAAAGACATTATTTTCACCTTGCCCGGAAGGCATAATGTGGAAAATGCAACGGCAGCCATTTCCGTTGCATTGCAAATCGGCATCACTCCTTCAGACATCAAGAAAGCCCTTTCATCTTTTAAAGGCATCTGGAGGCGATTCGATTTTGTACTCAGGGAAAACGACTTCGTGTATATCGATGATTATGCACACCACCCTACCGAACTGGAAGCAGCCATTTCGGCAACAAAGGAATTATATCCTGAAAAAGAAATTACCGGTGTGTTCCAACCTCATCTTTATACAAGGACAAGGGATTTTGCCGAAGGATTCGCTAAGGCTTTGGATTTATTGGACTATACCATGTTGATGGAGATCTATCCTGCTAGGGAATTGCCCATAGAAGGTGTGACATCCGGAATCATATATGATAGAATGGAAAATCCCAATAAAAAAAGGGTTTCAAAGGAAAATTTGTTACATGAGTTGAAACTTTCCGACCCTAAAGTATTGTTGACCCTTGGAGCGGGAGATATCGACCGATTCATACTGCCTATCAAGCAGTTATTTACAAATAATATTAACTCATATATAAAATAGGCATAATTTTTATAGTATTAATAATTAATGAATAATGAAAAAGAAATTCCTAGGACCTAAAACCGATTTGATGCTCACCAGAATGTTGTGGGCTGTCGGAGGTTTATTAATGGGAATGGTCATTATTTCAGCAGTTTCCCAAAAGAGGGAAAGTATTATCGGAGACATCAGTGTAAATGTGGAAATGCTCCCTGACAGCAGCCGTTTGATAACTGAAAAGGATGTTATCACCACGCTGACCAGAAGCATAGGGAGAAACATTCAAGGAATGCCTGTTGGTACTTTGGATTTGGAACGGGTGGAAGAAAGGATTTTGGAAAAAGATCCATTCATCGCCGATGCAGATGTCTATATGGATGCAAGGAATGTACTGAATGTGGATATCCGACAAAGGGAGCCCCTTTTACGGATTATTGATGCCAATGGAAAAACCTACTACATTGATAAGGAAGGTAAACATATGCCAACTTCCGTCAATTTCACAGCAAGGGTTCCTGTAGCCAATGGTTACATTCCGCCTTTTACGCCTGAGTATCTCAGAAAGAAAAGGCACACTTTGAAAAGCCTGTATTATTTCGCTAAGAAAATCAGGGAGGATGAATTCATGAATGCCTTGACGGAACAGATATTTGTTACGCAAAAAAGGGAATTCATCATCGTCCCGAAGTTAGGGAAACAGAAAATCTTCTTTGGACGCTATGAAAACATGGATGACAAATTCAAACGCCTGAAGATTTTCTACGAAGAAGGCATTCCCTATGAAGGGTGGCAGAAATACAAGACCATCAACCTGAAATTCGATGGTCAGGTCGTCTGCAAAAAGTAAATTGAATTGACTATCCGCAATTTCCGAAAAGTCGGAATGACGCAGATTAGGAAATAGAAAACTAATATATCTGAATATCACTGGATGAGGTACGTGATACTATTTTCTCATCCAATTAAATTTTTTGAAACATGAGCCATTTGAATTCTGAAATAGTGGTAGCACTAGACATTGGTACGACAAAGGTCTGTGCCATTGCCGGTCGCATGAATGAGCACGGCAAAATCGAAATCCTCGGCATAGGCAAGGTGGATTCACCCGGCGTATTAAGGGGGGTCGTTTCGAATATCGAAAAGACCGTCCAAGCCATCGAGGATGCCCGGGCCATTGCCGAAAGGCAAATCGGTCAGGAAATCAAGACTGTCCATGTAGGAATTGCCGGACAGCATATTAAGAGCCTCCAACATCGGGGCATCATTACCCGTGATACCGATGATGAAATCCGTCAGGAAGACATCAACCGCTTGGTCAGTGACATGTATAAGCTGGTTTTGCCTCCCGGAGACAAAATCATCCATGTTATTCCACAAGAGTTTACGGTAGATAACGAGCAGGGCATCTTAGAGCCTATTGGTATGTCCGGCGTGAGATTGGAAGCTAATTTCCATATCATCACCGGACAGATATCCGCATCTAAAAACATCAGCAAATGTGTTGAGCGGGCAGGTATCAATGTCGATAGTCTGACATTGGAACCTATTGCTTCGGCTGAAGCCATCCTCAGTCACGAAGAACGTGAAGCCGGTGTGGCATTGGTCGATATCGGAGGAGGTACGACCGATTTGGCGATTTTCCATGAAGGTATCATCCGTCATACGGCGGTCATACCTTTTGGCGGCAATGTAATCACCAAAGACATCAAGGAAGGATGTACGGTGATGTTGCACCAAGCGGAAAAATTGAAAGTAAAATTCGGTTCTGCCCTATCTGACGAGGTATTCGATAATCGTATCATTACGATTCCGGGTATCAGTGGAAGAGATCCAAAAGAAATTTCGGAAAAGAACCTGGCCCGAATCATCGAAGCAAGAATCGAGGAAATCTTCGATCATGTTTTCTTCGAAATCCGAAGGTCCGGATTGGAAAGACAATTGAAGGCCGGAGGGATTGTCCTCACCGGAGGTGGTTCGCTATTGCGTAATATCGATAAGCTGGTTGAATATCATACCGGAATGCCTACGAGAATGGGAATGCCCATTGATCGTTTGGCTCACGGCTATGCGGAAAAAGTCGCTAGTCCTATTTATTCTACCGCTATCGGTCTGTTGTTGCACGGCATTGCCGAGAACAAGAGAGTCAAAAGTCCTCAATTATCCAAAGAAAATGTTGGAACATTGGAGAATGCGGAGATTAAGAATGATAATAACTTTTTGGACAAACTATTCAAGAAGACAAAAGAATGGTTTGAAGCCGAACCCGATCAGGGCATTGAATAAAACATACAATTTTGGAAAAACCGAATGGAGTGGACTAAAATCCGCTCTGTTATAAAACCATAAGTCATGGAATTTAATTTACCAAAACAAGAAGGACATATCATCAAGGTTATCGGTGTCGGTGGTGGTGGAAGCAATGCCGTTACGCATATGTTCAATCAGAAAATAGTCGGCGTTAATTTCGCCATTTGTAATACAGACTCCCAAGCCATGGAACTCAGCGAGGTTCCCAATAAGATTCAATTGGGTCCCGACCTGACAGAAGGCATGGGCGCCGGGTCTATTCCGGATGTAGGTCGTAAAGCCTGCTTGGAATCCATAGAAGATGTAAAATCATTTCTAGGAAAGAATACCAAAATGGTATTCATCACCGCCGGAATGGGCGGTGGTACGGGAACGGGTGCTGCTCCGGTCATCGCGAAGACGACCAAGGAGATGGGAGTCCTTACCGTAGGTATTGTTACCCTGCCTTTTACCTTCGAAGGAAGAAGACGGCACAAACAGGCCATGGAAGGATTGGAAGAATTCAAACGAAATGTGGATACCATAGTCGTCATTTCCAATGATAAACTGAGAATGCTCCATGGTAATCTTACGCTTTCCAATGCATTTGCCGAAGTGGATAATATTTTGACTGTTGCCGCTAAGGGAATTGCGGAAATCATTACCAAACCCGGTAAGGTGAACGTGGATTTCGAGGATGTCAATACGACGATGAAGGATTCGGGTATCGCCATCATGGGTATCGGTAAGGCAGAAGGAGAGGATAGGGCCAGGCGTGCCATCGAGGAAGCCATGAAATCTCCTTTATTGGAAGACAATGATATCAAGGGTGCCAAGCATATCCTATTGAATATCACTTCCGGCACTAAGGAATTGACCATGGACGAAACCTTTGAAATTACGGAGTACGTTCAAGAAGAAGCCGGTTTCGGTACCGATTTGATTTGGGGTACATGTTATGAAGAAGATCTGGATGAACAAATCTGCATTACCTTGATTGCAACCGGTTTTGAGACGAAGAAGGAAAGAATCATGAAGGCTCCGACCGAAAAGGTGACTATCAGCCTGGATGATGACGACAAAAGGAAACCGGATGAAAAAATCTATGAAACCGGATATAACAATGGCGAAGAAGCCAACACCGTAGATTTGGATATTGAAAACTTCGTCAAGAAGCATAACAAAAGGATCTATTCCTACGACGAACCTTATGTAAAGGGGCCGCAGGATAGAAACAGAGAGGATGAAGAAAGCCGTCGGTTGGAAATGGAGAATAAAAGAAAGGAAAGATTGAGGAACATCAATGTAAAATTGAGTAATCCCAATACAATCAATGAAATGGAAAATGTTCCGGCATATCTCCGTAGAAAAGTGAATTTGGACAATGTCCCCCACTCTTCAGAAGAGAATATCTCGGAATGGACAATTTCGGATGATGATGACGAACCCCGTTTGAAAAAAGGGAATTCTTTTCTTCACGACAATGTGGATTGATTTTCGGATATTATCTGAGGGGGTTCATGGCGTATCACCCATGAATATTCCTCTTTGGTCATTATAGATTTCAGATAATTAATTGGCTCGTTTCGAACCCTCTCTCAACCGGAGAGGGTTCTTTATGTTAATGAAGTGATTTAAACTTATTCTAACGATCTTAAAGCGAAGCCATTATTTCCCAAATACTTCAGCTATTTTTCGTCCCGTACTTTCCAAGTACGAAACTCAAAATGAGCTTTGTCTAGGAAAACAAGCACTTACTTTAAGATTTGATACAAAAGTTTAAATCACTTCAATATTTATCCCAAAGAAAAAAAATTGATTAATTTCCATTTTTCAACTATCCCACATAGGGGTTTACCCCCTATCATTTGTCTAGAAACCGATAAATATTTTAAACAACAATCATTAAAACCATGAAGCAGGATTTACTTCTAAAAGCGATTTTATTTTTTCTTTCCATTATTTTTCTTTCTTCTTGCAAAGTCAGCCAACTGGGATTGGGGACTGCCTATGATACAGGGAGTTTTGGACAACGCAGCTCCGGAGAATTCATTGCCGAAAGGCCCGGACTATTCATGGAATACCGATGGCAGAAGATGAAGGAAGAGGGTAAAACGGGATTCGGCATCGATGCCAATCTACACATGAACGGTTATACCGATGATTATGACGGCGACCTTCAAAGCTTCCAAACCGTACAGGGAAAATATTATTACACCTTACTTCAGCCCGAAGAAAAAACATACCGTTTGGATGTAGCCGGAGGATTCGGATTAGGGACAATGAAAGGTTACGGTTGGAGTTTCGATCCTATTGCTTTGGCTAATGTCTCCTTGGATTTCCATTTGCCTAAAAAGGAATTGTTTTACATTTCCACCAAATTCAATTACCTAAGGCAATTGAACCAAAACCGTCATGGCATTTCACTCCAACTCGGTGTCGGCGTGAGGTTGACCAAACGATGAAAACCATTGCGGAATTAAAAGGGTGGCTAGAAAAAAAACGGATATCATCATAAGGGATATTCGTTGGAATCATACTTAGGACTGCTTAGCAGTCCTAAGTAGATTCTTCATAGATTACATACTTCGAGTTTTAAGATGGTTCCCGGGAATTATTCCGTTTTGATGAATTTCCCACCCCCCGGGTTTTCTCCATCTTTCAATATTACTTCATATACTCCCGATGTAAATCGGCTTACATTTAATTCAAGTATATTTTCTCCTTCCTTTAAGTTTACATTATCACTATATACCAACCGGCCAAGAACATCAAAAATCAAAAGTTCCACGCCATCCCGATCCGTTGAAGTATTCTTTACTAGTCGGATCAAACCTTTCGTCGGATTAGGATAAAGTGTAAAACCTTCTTCCTTACCATACTCTAATACAATGACATGGCTAAATGAAGATGTCCCATCAAAATCAAATTGCTGCAAACGATAATAATTCTTACCGACAAGAGGTTCTCTGTCCAAGAAATCATAATTGATTTCCACAGCACTGTGTCCGGCCCCTTTCACTTGTCCGATTTCTTCAAAATCGATTCCGTTTTTGGAACGTTGGACTGAGAAATAATCATTTTGGATCTCCGTGGCGGTTACCCATTTCAATAAGGAACCGTTATCTGTCACTGCTCCGGTAAAGGATAACAATTCTACCGGCAAGGGTTCGATACAATCCGGATCTAAAGCCGATGCGTCTTGAGAATCCCCAATCGATTGTCCCCCTCCGGCAGAAACAGGAATACCATTGGCATCTACAGGAAGATCGAGGGCAGAATCACTGGAAACAGAAACCAAATCCGTTTCATCCAAAACTCCACCACCTTCTATAGCATCCGGACAGCCATCATTATCGGAATTCGTATCACGGAAATCCGGCATACCATCCATATCTGTATCCGGGCAGGTTTCTGCAATAAATGAAAACCCTTCTATGATACCTCCTAAATTAGATGCATTGATAGTAATATCGTTGGCACCATAGGGCAACTGAATAGACCAAGTGATATTTTGATTCTGTTCTACGGCTAATTGATTAAATGACGTACCACTCGTAATGGCAGAACCATCAGCTATTGAAAGTTCATTGTTAGGATCGTTTACGATGGCATTTCCAACACCTGTCCAAGAAATGGTGAAGTCTTGGAAATCGTTCAAGGTGGTAGCTCCAGTTCCCATATTCGGTTGGAAAGTAATCCAAGCATCCGGGCCTCCTACACTAAATGTGAAGTCCATGTTATATCCACCATCCAAATGATCGTCTCCGGTAAATCGCACCCAATAATGTCCGCTACCATTGATTCCCTCAGACTCTATACTGTTGGCCCCTGTCCCTAAGGGATAGAATGTAGCTGCCAAAGACCAGTTTCCACTCGTACCATCAGGATAGGAAATCGTACCGGAGCTGGAGGCTGTGCTACTACTAAAAGGAATATCAATTGCCATCGTTCCTGTCTGTGGCATACATTCAACAGCATCTAGAATACCATCATTGTCATCATCCAAATCACAAGGGTCTCCTAATAAATCACCATCGAAATCTGCAAAGTCCGGATGATTTACATCTATGCAAATATCACAGGGAGAAATCGTACTGGTAGCCGTGGCTTCACATCCATTCGCATCCGTAACCGTAACGGTATAAGTACCCGCAGCTGTAACATTAATAGTCTGCGAAGTTTCAGTAGTTGACCACTCATAAGATGAGAAGATGCCGGCATCCAATGTCGCTTGGTCGCCTGTACAAACTATCCCATCATTATCTGTTGTACCGGATGTTTCGGTTACCGTAACAGATGGATTCAATGCCATATAGTTTGGATGGTTTGTATTGATACAAACATCACATTCTGCAGCTTGGGTAGAAGCATCTGTACTTGTACCTGCTGTCTGTGGTGAGCCAGTTGCTGTAGGAATACCATTTGCATCTACACTAGAACCATCGTTATCTAAGCTGTTATTCGCTACTAGGTCTGGATAGTCGAATGTTCCTCCTCCTTCTATGGCATCCGGGCAGCCATCATTATCTGAATCCAAATCTTGGAAGTCTGCCATTCCATCCATATCTGTATCGGGGCAGCTTGTTGTATAGAATGCCAAGCCTTCCAAAAGAGAGCCCACTCCTGTAGAAATGGTAATGTTATCCACTCCATAAGGTAAAGCTATAGACCAATCTAGTGTATTGTTGGCTGGTATGGTTGGTATTT
>JAHDFN010000123.1 GCA_020628145.1 Saprospiraceae bacterium
GTGCTGTTGCCAGTGGATTATTAACGGCTTCCAATATGATGAGAAGAAGTTTGGTAGGAAGAATAAACAAATAAAATGGATTTATTCATTTCCGATTTAGACAAGACTCTTTTAAATAATAATGCTTCACTTTCCGATTATTCCCGAACGGAATTAAACCGGATGATTAAAAATAATCTACAGTTCAGCATTGCTACGGCAAGAGGACATATTTCCGCTACACAAATTCTAAATGGCTTGGATTTAAAACTTCCTATTGTCGTCTCTAATGGCAGTTTCATCACGGATTTTAAAACGGGAGAAATTCTAATGATGCAAAGCATCCATGATTCAATCAAAGAAGAAGTGTTAGATATATTATTACGAATCGGCACCTTACCCTTTATTTCCTCCAGCGATGGAAAATCTTTTTTCCTTTATCACACCCAATTGAAAAACGAAGGTTCACATTGGTATCTGGATGAATTAATCCGTACAAAAGATCCAAGAAGAGAAGAAGTAAAAAACCTAAAACAGTCGCTTGAAAAAAACGTCATTAGTTTCACTGCAATTGATAAAAGAGAAAAAATAGAAAATGCATTTAAAATATTAAAAAACGAATTCGGACAACAACTGGAAATGCATTATTATGAAAACCCCTATCATAAAGATTGGCTTTGGCTATCGATACACGATATTAACGCTTCTAAAAAAACCGGCTTGGAAAAATTAAATGAGTTACTAGGAAATTCCGCATGTGACCTTACCGTTTTCGGAGATAATGTAAACGATATTCCCATGTTCGAATATGCAGAAAGAAAAGTAGCCGTAGAAAATGCCATCCCTGAATTAAAAGCCCTAGCGAGTCACATTACCAAAAGCAATGAAGAACACGGTGTTGTTGATTTTATAAAATCTGCCTTCTAGAATTGTAAATAAACCGAATCCTCTTTTTTATTTTTCACCCGTTGCAAATGTGGTATTAAAAAAATGTAAACGTCACAACTTGATTAGACTTACACCAATTTAAACTGACAAGTCTGTATCATTTTTTCTTTCACAATTGCCCTCATAGCCCGGTTGAGAGGAATAACGCAGGCATATTTTCAAAAAAACCCGTTAGCTATAATCAATTTTTCGTGATAACATCTATTACTCTAAATTAAACTTTTCATGACATTTGTCAAAGTACCATATTTTATAAATCTCCATTTTGGTAATTCCGCACTTTTAAGATACTGTTTTCGATTTGGCGGCGATGTCTTTCATTGTGATAAACCAGAAAACGAAAGATGTCTCCCAATTTAAAACGTATCCAATTTCCTAACATCGTAGGAATACGAATTTTATTCAAATCGGTTGCCAATGACTTTTCCAATAGTATTCCAAGCTCATTTTGATGGATTAAGAATCTTTTCATTTCATCCGAATTATCCGAATCGGATTTCAGGGGGTCCATTTTGGAAAAAGTGTTCATTTTTTTCATTCCTTTCTTAGGTAGCATATCCTTCACGGCCTTGTGACCTAACCATCCGGGACGAAAATCATAAGAGGGATTTCCTTCGAATTTTTCGATGGACGTCCTAATTATCGGATGGTAAAATTCGGCATAGCGATTCAAGTGTTCCAAACATTCCAGGATATTCCAACTCGTGGCATCTGGCCGCCATAACAATTCCCCTTCAGGCAATTTTTCCAAGCTTAGAACAAAGGATGAAATATCATCCGTTATGTCTTTTAACTCCCTGATTATTTCGAAACTTTTTATCTTCATAAAAAAGAAGCCGCTCGGAAGAGCGGCTTTATGTTTTAATTATTATCCTTATTTTTTTTCTTCTTCTTTTTAAACGGATTGAAGTTATCAAGAACATCCTTGGCCTTATCTTTCACCGCTTCACCCTGTCCGTCCAAAACGTCATCCAATTTATCTCCAGCCTGATCTTTCAATCCTCCCATTTGATCCTTCACAACATCCTGAACCTTATCCTCTGCCTTATCGGTAACCTGTTCGATGACTTCATCCACTTTTTCTTCTGCCTTATCCGTTACCTGATCAACAACTTCGTTGACTTTATCTTCGGCCTTGTCCACTACGACATTGACTTGTTGTTGAGCCTGATTTTTTACTTCATTGAGTTTATCGTTTGCCATATCCTTTACCTGATCGACCAAAGCATCCTTGACCGATGATCCCTGTGCTGTTGACATCCTGACATTGGTTACCTTTACTTTGGGCTTCATCATGGGGCCGGTCAGTTTCAAAGTAACTTCTACCATTTCTCCCAAATTCAGGTTACCGAGATTAATTCCTGCTTTGGAAGCAAAACCACCCAAATAGTCCATGCCGGATTGGGCATAACCGGAAACCTTGCCTTTTCCTATCTGCTGGATCGGGATATCCAATTTCATATCGTAATCGATATTCTGATCAAAACCATGAGCTCCTCCTACCCTCATTTTAATATCCTTGTAAGTAAAAGGAAACTCCTGAATCAATACCTTTCCATCCTGGATTTTAAAGAAATTCTTAGTATTCTTCAGTCTGATATCATCATTAAGATATTTCACATTCAGGGTATTCGCAATTTCCTTCATCGGAATGAAATTCTGGATAATGGCATCCAAAGTAAGGAAGTCACCATCGGCTGTGATGGTATTCAAATCCGGCATCATGTCCTTACCCATTACTCCTTTCAAAGATAAATTGGAATTGAATACCCCTTTAATGAATTCCCCTATCGGGGCAGCAGCCTGAAAAGTATTAAAAGCATTAAAAGATTTCTGGAAATCGAACTTACTGATATCATAACCGAATTCGAAAGTCGGTTTTTTCTTATCACTCGTATCATAATTACCTGTGAGTTTTGCACGACCTCCTAATAAATCCGCCGAAACATTGGATAAATCCACCCGTTCATTTTTTACACCTACCGCCCCTCTTACATTATCCAAAGCAAGATTGGTATATAGTACCTTATCCACATCCGCATTGACTTTTACATCCAGAAAATCAGGAACAAGAATCATTTCCGTACTTGTAGCTTCCGCATCATTGGTAGCGGAAGAGGTTCGGGCAGCATTTGGGTCATATCCCGTTAGTTCATTCAAATCCAAATAGTTGGATTTCAGATTGATTACTCCGCCCACTACTTCATTATCGAAAAGAAAACCGAAGATATTATTCAACTTCCCATTCATCGCAATATCACTTCTGCCCATTTTGGCTCCCAATTGCGAAAACTCGATTTCATCGGGAGTAAATGAGCCTTTCGCCCGAGCATTACGAAGCTCATACTCCTCATAATCTATCTTATCCATTTCGGCATCCAAAACGAATTTGAAACGATCGAAAACTTCAGTATTTCCAGAAGTAGGAGAAGTCGTAGGGGTTGTTTCGGTAGATGTTTCCGTATTGGAGATCCACTCATTTGCATCAAAGTAATTAGAACGGATCTGTAGTTGGCCGGTCATCGTTTTTTCAGGAGAAAAATAGGCTAGGATATTATCAAGGGTACCGTTTGCACGAATATCACTCTTGCCCATCTTGGCAACAAAATCATTCAGTTTTACATTTTTAGGTGTAAAATCCATTTGTGCCTTCTGAACCAGAACATGAGGCATTCCTTTTCCCTGATAATCCATATTTTCCAATTGCAGGTTTCCCTGCATATCTACCTTGTCATATTGCCGGTTATCGATATAGGACATTTTAGTTTTAGCTACTATATCTGAGATAATCGTTCCCTTCAATGTGGAAACACCTTCCATTGGGAAAGCCTTGGCCAAGTCTTCCAGGTTAACGGTTCCTTTTACTTCCATATCTACATCGGGATCGGAGATTGGGGTCCTCAATTTCAATTTAGCATCAAAAGGATTAGTACCCAAAAGGGTGTGGAATCTGGGAATATCAATTGCCATCCTATCCAAATCGGATGAACTGTTTACCACTTTGATCCGGGTTTGGATATCCTTCATGCCCATAGGTAAATCAGGATATTGGAAAGAACCATCTGCCACATCCAAATCCAAGTTGAAAGCCGGAAACCTATTGGCATTATAAGTACCTTTCACATCTCCTTTCAATTTGAATTTACCATCTGCCTTCACATCTTCGAATTCCTTGGTATATGCTCCGGGAATCATGGATAGTAGATGTTTGAATTCTGTAGAAGGAGCTGCAAAATTCAAATCCATATCCACATTTTCGCCATTGGGTTTCACCCATCCGTCCATATCCAGTTTCATAGCATTTACACTGATGGAATTATCCTTCAAAGTGAATTTGGATTGGTTCATGTCTGCATTCAAAGTGACATCTGCCTTCACTCTTGCATTGCTCAGATATGACATACCACCAGAACCGAAAGTCAATCCGGCTATATTCGTCTTTGTAGCAATGTCATATATGGATTCTGTAAAATCCCCCTTACCTACATGGTCTAAATCCCGAATTTTCAAGTAAGTACCTCCTTGTCTATCATCATAAATAATATCCCCGTTCTCTATGGAATACTCCGACAGGCTCATTTCAAATTGAGATGGCTCGGATGGTGTTTCCACATTATCGGAGGTATAGGCGATATCGTAATTAGCTGTACCATTCCTCAAAACAATAACATGGATTTTCGGGTCTGTCAAGCCAATGGAATGTATGGCTATAGGGCCTTCATCCTTATTGACAACCGACATGACGTCCATCGACAAATCCAGGCTTTTAATGTCGGCTAATCTTACGCCCTCGAATTGGTCAATACCATCTATGGTCAAATCCTTAAGAGAAAAGGTAAGTTCCGGGAAATTCTTAAATAATGACAAACTTACATCACTGAAATCTGCTTCTGCCTTGATATTATTATTGATTTCCTTTTTGGCCAATTCCACCAATTCATCCCTGAAGAAATAAGGAATGGCAATTGCTGCAACAATAATGAGAAGCAACAAACTGAAAATCACTATCGCTCCCCATTTGATGATTCTCATCCAAGTAGGAGATTTTTTTGTCTTATTATCGATTTTAGCCATGATATTTTTTTTAGAATTCGGATTTTGTTTGGATATGGATAAGATGCCGTTTTCATCATATCGTATCACAATGAAATGTTAACCTATCCTATCCTTAGGATAAAAATAAGCAAAAACCCTTTTGTCCGCTTGGAACAAAAGGGTTTTCACATATGATTAATAGATCATATTTATGGATTTGCGACTTTCTTTCTAGCTAATGTAGAACTTGTTTTCGCTTTCTCAGTTGCCTTCAATTCATCTGTAGTATCATTCATGACCGGCGTGGCAATGAAGATAGATGAATATGTACCAACAATCACACCCACCATCAAGGCAAAAGCGAATGATTTGATACTACCACTACCAAAAATAAACAACATCATAATCACGAATAAAGTCGTCAATGAAGTGATTATGGTACGACTCACCGTACTGCTTACAGCCATATTGATAATTTCTTCCTTCGTTCTTCCGGCATAGGTATTCATAAACTCACGAATACGGTCGAATACAACCACGGTATCGTTAATAGAATAACCCACTACTGTCAAAATCGCAGCGATGAACGCCTGATCTATTTCCAGTGACCAAGGGGCGATTCCCCACAATAAAGAGAATAGAGCCAAAGTCACCAATACATCGTGGAACAATGCTGCAACCGCTCCTAAAGAGAACTGCCACTTACGGAATCGGAAGAAGATGTAAAGGAATATTAATAACAAGGCAGCAATCGTAGCCTTGATAGAACTGTTTCTAATATCATCCGCTATCGTCGGGCCTACGATATTGGATGTCGTAACCCTTACTCCACTACTCTCTGCATTTTGGAAATCCACCAATTTCACAGGAGATAATTTATTGATACCTTCATGTAATTTAGCAAATACCTTATCCGAAACACCTTCCTCATTTGAGCCAACCATATACTTGGTAGTGACTGCATATCTATTGGCGGCACCATCAAAGGTCTTAACGGTGGGAGTCCCTTCAAAAGGTCCTGCCAAAGCCTGCTTGATGTCATCAGTACTCACATTGACTCCCTGAGGAAATTCAACGGTATAATTGTATCCTCCGGAGAAATCGACACCCAAATCGAAGCCCCTAGTAAACATGGATATCAGACCGGCAATAATAATCACACCGGAAATAGCATAAGAAATCTTACGTTTGGACAACCAATCGATGTTCAAGTTTGCAAATAGGTTTTCAGACCAACCCATAGAAAAACTCATATCACGTTTCTTCTCTACTGTCCACCAATCGATAATCATTCGACCTAATAATACCGCTGTAATCAAAGACATGATTACACCGACAATCAATACTGTTGCAAAACCCTTAATAGGCCCTAATCCAAAATAGAACAATACTGCAGCAGTCAATAAGGTTGTAACGTTGGCATCGATGATTGCTGAATAGGAATGATGGAAACCGTCTTTTATCGATAGAAGGAGAGATTTATCATTCCTTAGTTCTTCCCGAATCCTTTCGAAGATGATTACGTTGGCATCCACTGCCATACCGATGGTCAATACGATACCTGCAATACCTGGCAAAGTCAAGACATTACCCATACTCGAAAGAGCAGCGAAAATGAAAATGATATTCGCCAGTAGAGCCAGAATGGAAACAATACCTCCACCGCCATAATACGCTACCATGAATAGTAGTACCAAGATAAAACCGATAATCAAAGCCATAATGGAAGTACGGATATTTTCCGCACCCAAAGTCGGTCCTACCCTAGCCTCTTGGATAATCCTAGGCTTAGCCGGCAATGCTCCGATTTCAAGGATATTGGACAAATCATCTGCTTCCTGAACAGTAAAGCCACCTGAAATCCTTGAACTACCGTTCAAAATGGGTTCATTTACAGAAGGGGCAGAAACGATTTCACCATCCAAAGCAATAGCTATCGGAGCCTGTCCTTTCTGAAAAGCTTCTTTTGTCAATTCACCCCAAACACGAGGACCATCTCCCTGCATATCCAAAGAAACGGCTACCTGACCATTCTGAGGATCAGTATATGTGGAAGCAGAACGAACAATATCCCCTTTCAAAGGAGCCTCGGAGTTCAAGGTTTTGATAGCATATAAATAGTGGCTATTGGTTGGCACACCATCTTCATCTTCAGAAGGTTTCATGCCCCATTTGAAGGCCACATCACTTGGAAAGAATTTCCTCATTTCATCACGGGCAAAAAGTGCCGAGATTCTATCCAAATCCTTTTTATCGGCAGAACCTACGATGGCTCCTCCTCCTCCCGGGTTGAAATATTTCAAAAGAGGCCCCCTGTTATCCAAATTGGTACTGGCTTTTTGAACCTTAACCGTTTCCATGATTGGATTTCCTAGGCTATCCTTAACGACAACACCGTTTTCATCCTTTTTTTCAAAAGTGGAATCCACTTCGATATATTCTACGGTTTCTACCGTATTGGTATCCCTAAGGATTTTTTTCAATTCCTCATCATATTGATTGAAGCCTCTGAATACATCATTGATATTGTAGGTTTTCCAGAATTCCAATTCGGCAGTACTTTCCAACATCTTCCGGGCCCTTACCGGGTTTTCAATACCCGGTAGTTCTACCAAAATCAAATCCCTTGCTTCATCTAGGGTAATATTCGGTTGAACAACCCCCAATTTATCAATACGTTGGAGCAACATATTGTAGGTCTGTTTCACCACACCGGTGGCATCTTCCCTTAATACATTGATGACTTCCTGTGTTTGGGAATTCAGGTTTATTTTATCGGTATAGGTTCCGGAATAACTGAATACTTCACCCAGTTTACGACCGTTGGAAACTTTGTCCCACTCTTCACCAAAAACAGAAAGATAATCGGTCTGAACACTGGCTAGACGTCCCTGAGCATTAGCCAAAGCCTGATCGAAAATCGGATCTTCTCCTTCTTTTTTACCGGCCTGTTTTCTCAAGTATTCTTTCAAATCCACCTGAAGTACGGCACTCATACCACCTTTCAAATCCAATCCCCACCCCATTTGCTGTCCTTTCAAATCGGAATAAGTATAATCCTTCATCAAAGGAATAGACCAGATGGTTTTATCTGATATAGAATCCAGATAATCCGCATAACAATTGGGGTTTTCCGAGTCCTGACAAAGATTGTGACCTTTATTTTCTACCCTATTGGTTTGAAACCAGAGTAAACCCTGGAAAGCCGTTACCAAAAGAAGAATAATCAGCAGTGCCTTAATGATTCCTTTACCTTGCATTACCTAATTTGATATTTAAGTTATTTTTGACCAAGAATTTTGGATAACATGGTCCATATTAGTTGGAGATACTTCCTATTTCAAAAATGTTGCAGCTTCTAATTTTTTAAAGTTGCAGATGGAATTCGGAAATTTCCCATTTAAAAAACCATGTTTATCAATGCTTTCTTTGAAAGTCATTCAGTTGCATTCAACAAAAACCATGCTAATGACCTTCAAAAAGAGGTGCAAATATACGCTTTTTATGCAACTTTCCGCCAAATTACACATATAGAATAGAATTAATCATTAAGAACTGTAAATGAAGAGAATCGGGCTGATTTCAGACACCCATGGCCATTTTGAAAAAAGCATCCCTCAATATTTTGAAGGAATGGATGAGATATGGCATGCCGGGGACGTAGGAGATGTTAAAATAATTGATGAATTGGAAACCATCGCTCCGGTCAGGGCCGTTTATGGAAATATAGATGGTCGGATCATCAGGGCCATGTATTCTAAAGATTTACGTTTTGAATGTGAGGGTGTAGATGTATTCATGACCCATATAGGGGGCTATCCAGGTAGATATAATAAAAGAGTAAGGGAAATTATCCAAACCCAGCCTCCCCATCTTTATATTTGTGGTCATTCCCACATTCTTAAAGTGATGCCGGATAAGAAATACGGTCTTTTGCATATGAATCCGGGAGCTGCGGGAATTCATGGATTCCATAAAATGAAGACTTTGCTCCGTTTTACGATAGATGGAGGAAAAATAGACAATCTGGAAGTTGTAGAATTAGGCCCGAGAGGCAAAATAGATACGAAATAATCATTAAAAATATCAATACGCATAATAGAAATGAGTTCATTAGATAAGACACAATTAGGAGAAATCACATTGCAAGTAAAGGATCGAATCGGAACCATCACATTCCAACACCCGGCACACAACTCCCTTCCGGGAAAATTATTAGCAGAATTAAAGAATACTATTGATACCGCAGGGCAAAGGGACGACATCGGTGTCATCATCCTACAATCTGCTGGAAACAGGACTTTCTGTGCAGGGGCGAGTTTTGATGAACTGGCCGGCATTGAGGATTTTGAAACGGGAAAGAAATTCTTCATGGGTTTCGCCAATGTAATCAATGCCTGTAGGAAATGCCCCAAACTCATCATTGGAAGGGTACAAGGAAAAGCAGTTGGTGGTGGTGTTGGCGTAGCTTCTGCCACGGACTATTGCTTTGCAACACAATACGCATCTGTAAAATTGAGTGAATTGGCAGTAGGCATCGGCCCCTTCGTTGTGGGTCCGGCCTGTGAACGGAAACTAGGACTCTCCGGTATGTCCCAACTGGCCATCAATGCCACAGCTTGGCGGAGTGCGGAATGGGCTCAGAAACACGGTCTTTATGCAGAAGTTTACGACACCACTGAAAAAATGGATGAAGCCATATCCGCATTAGCTAAGAAATTGGCTAAATCCAATCCTGAAGCAAAAAAGCTACTTAAACAAATCTTCTGGGAAAACACAGAACATTGGGATGAGTTATTAGAGAAAAGGGCAGAAATGTCCGGTCAGTTGGTCCTATCCGATTATAGTAAGAAAGCCATCGCCCAATTCAAGGGCAAATAAATCATATTATGGTATATGAATTCAAAGGATTCAAACCCGTCATTCATGAATCCGCCTATATCCACCCATTGGCCGCTGTCACCGGCAATGTCATCATAGGCAAGGATGTTTATATAGGTCCGGGGGCTGCCATCCGTGGTGACTGGGGAGGTATTGTTATCAAGGATGGGTGTAATGTTCAGGAGAATTGCACCCTTCACATGTTTCCGGGTGTGACCATGACATTGGAAGAATCCGCACATATCGGGCATGGTGCAGTTATACATGGTGCCCATATTGGAAAAAATGTATTAATAGGTATGAATGCCGTTGTAATGGATGATTCCGATATCGGAGATGAAAGCATAATCGGAGCTTTGGCATTCATCAAGGCCAAAACAGTTATTCCTCCAAGAAGTTTGGTTGTGGGTAATCCGAGTAAAATCATCAAGTCCGTTTCAGATGAAATGTTGGCTTGGAAAACCAAAGGCACCCAGCTTTACCAAACCCTTCCCCAAGATATGAAAGAACACATGAAGCCCTGCGAACCTTTACGGGAGATTCCTTCGGATAGGCCTTCTCAGGAAATTTTATTCGACAGGTGGGAAAACATCAAACGGAAGGGATAAGTTCTTTCTCCACGTCAACTTGGAAATACGTTTCAGATTACTTTCATACCTTTGCATCCTATGGGATTCAGACTAAAAGATTTCATCAATCTTAAAACGGCAGTGGCCGGAGCCTTGATAATGGGTGGCATGGTCTATTACGTCAATTACAAATTCGGTTGGCAATTGGCGAGTATCGCTGCATTCAAACAAGCCGTCTATACTTTCTTTTTCGGTGGAGCCTGTGTGAGGTTGAGTGAAGTTATTGCTGTAAAGATGGAAAATAAATGGGCCGGTATTTTCTGGGGAACCGTTATAGCCAGTGCCTTGACCATCGGGGCGGTTTTCTGTATCCATAATATGAAAGGGACTCCAAAACCCTTTGAGAGTACTCTTCCTACCATGATTATGGCTCCTCCCGGTTTCGTGGTTTTGGCTTGGTATAGGAGAAACAAAGTTGATAAAATGAAAAAAGGAAGGGCATGAACTACTTAATCCATACCCTTCCAATCAATCTATAGTCAGATACAATTTATTATTCAGAGATTATGACCAATCTCCTTACATATCGTTTCTTATTCAATTTCATGATAACCATATATGTTCCGGAATTGAAATCGTAGGCAACTACATCCGCTACGAATTTCCTTTGCTGTGCCGGAATTTTACTTTCCCACACTTTTTGGCCTAGAACATCATGCAATTCGATAATAATTTCTTCATTCAAATCTTCATCCGAAGACAGGTATTCAGGAATTTCTATGGTGAATATTCCTTGTGAAGGATTCGGGAAAAGTTCAAAAGAAAGTCTTTCCCTGCCTTTTACAGTTCCATCCTTAGGACCTCCAACATCCTTAATCTGGACTAATTGAAGATATGTACCATCCACCGCTTCATAAACTACCCCTGATGCTGTAACATTATATTCCTTACATGTTTCATAACTACACGTCTCTCCTGAAGGATATGTAATTACTACGGTATGACATATCACATAATTTCCTTTATTCTCAAAATAGTAATATAAAAAGTCAGGAATTTCAAAATCATATGTAATGAAATGTTCTCCATTCACCGTCCAAACCGAACTATATGAAGCAATGTCATCCGGCAATACTACAGGAGTGGGATCCATGTAAACATATTCGCCTTTTTTGTACCAAGAATTGAAATCCGAATTGATATTAGGAGGACATTCGAATACAGGAGTACAATCTACTTCTAATTCGTTGAATATAGGAGCTCCTCCACATATAATCGGACTATTCGAAATAACTTCAATTTGATAACCATAGGTGGTTCCATTGGAGAATACCACAGGATTTTGATCATGAGATAAATTAGCATCCCCATCATTCAAGTACCAGAAAATATCAATATTCGGATCGTCATTTACTTCTGTTGGCACAACAGGATTTCCGAATACATCTAACATGGTTAAAGTGACGCTTCCATCCTCATTACACTCTTCCAAAATCGAAATCTGATATTGCTCACAAAGATCCACACAATCTTCAACAACCAGTACAAATCTACCTGTCGAACAGCAGTTCGCCGAAACTTCTCCGGCATTCCCCGCCGTTTCTCCCGTTGAAGTACAGAAGGTGTATTCATATACGTATGTTCCCGGAAGGGTCGGGATGATGTCGAACGCTCCGGACTGTTCGTTCAACGTCGCTGTAGGTTCACAATCGGGACTTGTGATTACACCCGGACCGCTCAACTGGCAGAAACCCGTAAAGATCAGACCGTCCTCATATGCAGAACCGTCCATACAATCGCTGTTCTGATCGATACAGATCCAGATGTCCTCACCCACACAGCCGTAATAGGTCTCATGCGGTAACGCTTCAGGTGCGGCATCGGTAACCACTAGGGTGAACACCCCGGTCGAACAACAGTTCGAGACTGTTCCTATATTACCGGGAGCTTCTCCTTCCGAATTACAGAAGGTGTATTCATATACATATACTCCAGACTCCGTTGGGATGATGTCGAAGGCACCCGTCTGACTGCTAAGGGTTGCCGTTGGATCACAATCGGCCTCGCCAGTAGTACCCGGTCCGCTCAATTGGCAGAACTCGGTAAAGATCAAGCCGTCCTCATATGCAGAACCGTCCATGCAGTCGCTGTTCTGATCGATGCAGATCCAAACGTCTTCTCCTACACAACTGTAATAGGTTTCGTGCGGTACAGCTTCAGGAGCCGATTCATTTATCACCATCGTAAACGTATCCGTCGAACAGCAGTTCGCCGAAACTTCTCCGGCATTCCCCGCCGTTTCTCCCGTTG
>JAHDFN010000124.1 GCA_020628145.1 Saprospiraceae bacterium
ATAGCTACGGTTGAGAGGAATAACGCAGGCATATTTTCAAAAGAACCGGTTGGCTGTAATCAATTTTTCGTGATAACATCTATTAAACCTTCATGAAGTTCCTTTGTCAAACATTTAATTCTAACCACTTTTTATATAACCTCATAAGTAATATCTTTAATTGGACTATGGAAAAAAAAATGATATCCTTTCTAATTTTCTGTATGGGGTTGTTTCAGCTGGTTTGTGATTGTGACGATATGACGGAGGATATTACCGAACCCGATATTTTCATAGAGGGCAGGGTAGTGGAGATGATTGAAGACGAGCATTTATTGGAAGTCTTTTTTGAAACGGATGAAGGCCAACGGATTTCCATCTTTACACCATCTGAAACAGATGATTGCGGTTATCTTTTTGAAATGGGGGAGGAATATGTGGTTTTTGCCTATTACAATTATGAAAACAATTATTACGGTGAAGCCGATACTTATTATACTACGATTTGCTCATTTACGATGAGTCGGGAGGAGTGGGAAGGTTTTTGATGGTCAAACAGCCAGAATTCTTATGACCATTTCCTTGAGTAATTCTCCTTCAGCCGAATTGACATTACCTACGCCTTTATATTTCAAATCGTATTCATGGAGCAATGAAAGTATCTTTTCCGTTTTCCTCATCGGATAGTGCTTGATGGATGCTCTGAATTTGGCTACCCTGAATTTGGCTGCATATTTAGCCTTGTTCGGATCTCTGAACTTAAAACCGAGGGCAGTAGCCATTTCCAAATCCGATAAACGGGCGTACTTCGATGCGATATATAATTTTGAAAAGAAACCGTATAAAGAAGCCAAAGTCATCATTAGAGGGTATTTCCTGCTGTTGGATGCAAAATGATTGACAATCCGATGTGTTTTCATACTGTCCTTGCTGCCCAGTGCCTCTTGTAATTCGAACACATTATAATCCTTGCTGATGCCGATATTATCCTGAATCATTTTGGTATTGATGGTACTGCCCTTTGGAATGTTAATGGAAAGTTTTTCCAATTCATTGGATATCTTGGATAAGTTCGTTCCCAAATGTTCTGTCAGCAAATCCAGGGCATCATCCTCTATTGAAAAACCGAGAGAACCGATATGGTTGCCCAACCATTTAGGGATTTCGTTATCATATAGTTTCTTGGCTTCGAAAACAACGGCATTGGCCTTGAGAGCCTTGCCTAATGCAGAACGCATATCGTATTTCTTATGTTTGTGGCATATCAGAAGGATTGTAGTAGGAGATGGTTTTTCCACATATGCCTTTAGTTCTTTTAGGCTCTTCATTTCCTGGGCTTCCTTCAGGATGACCAATTGATGGGTTGACATCATCGGGAAACGGGTTGCATTATCCCTGACCAATCTGAAATCACTATCCTTACCATACATAACCGTATAGTTAAAGGATTTGGATGCTTCATCCAGAATTTCGTTTTCGAAAACATTCGTTATCTCATCTATGAAAAAGGATTCTTCCCCATGTATGAAATAAACGGGTTTGTATTCTTTGTTCCGTATGGATTTTATAATATCGGTATGGGTCATTCCTTTGATAAATTAAGCGTATCATGATAAGCAAAGATAAAGGTAATGAATTGTCTAAAACGTCAACCAGAAAGGGGAGCCGAATTCGGCTCCCCTTTCTGGTTGTTTAAGTTGTCTTAGCATTTACTTGTTCAAATTGAACTTGATCCCTGCATTGAAACCATAATTGCTCCTTTTTATATGATAGGGAGAGTCATTATCATTAATGGGTTTAGGAGAGAATCCATGATTCCCATTAAGAGAAAAATATAGATTATCATTCAAGGCAAAATCAAGGTGGATACCATTTGTAATCATCATTCCTAAGCGAGCTTTATAAGGAGAAAGAGGATGATCGCTGAGATCACCCATGGAATGATTATGGAAATAATAAGAACCTTTTTCATTCGAAACCAAATTAGTTAAAATCCCACTTTCAAATCCTACGGTTACCTTACCCATATTAATATGGTATCCCAATGAAATAGGTAGGTTGAAATTAGTCTGATAGAATGTCCTATATTGGTTATTGGCTAAACCTGAAGGGGTATTGGTGGTTTGGGATGGTGCAGGATTATTAGTTACTTGTCTATCAGTAGATGGTGTAGATTCATTTTTTATTTGGCTATCAGCCGTTGTTGAATTGGAATTAATGGTTTGGGGAAACAATAAACCTATCGTATTGATTCCGGATTTAATTTTTTGGATGTTTAATCCACTTTTAACAAAAAAACCGCTTTTGTGTGTTATAAACAAAGAAATATTAAAGTCCAAGCTTCTTGAATAAAGGGTTCTGTCGTTTAATCGAGTGATATAACGAATAAGGTTACCGTCTTTGGAAAAATAGGAATCGTTAACGGTTCCTGCTCCGCATTGAAGCCCCACCTGAGTAGTCCACTTGGGTTTTGTAGTTGAGACAATCTCTTTATTTTCAACCAGGTCCTCTTCCTTTTCTTCTATTTCGTAAACTAAGGCGGTAATCATAGGTAATTCCTCTAATTCCAACCAGAATTTATTTCCATTAATCTTTTCTTCTTCAGATATTACTTCTGAAATGAGGACTTTCTCCATTTCCTCTTCGAGTAATTCCTTCTCAATTAATTCATGATTTATAGGGAAGGAAGGAAGTTGTTTTGTATTAGGGTTTTTGAATTCAAGGAAAGCCTTCTTTCGAGGATTGCCATTTTCCTTATTGGATTTGATTCGGATTGCCCTAGAATTATCAATACCTAATTCCGCCTTGGATGCTGTTGGGATATTTTCAGAAGCAGAGGAAATAATCGTATTTGAATTGGGATGAGTAGTTGTATAGTATCTGACCCCCGGTGAATTCTCATCAAAAACTCCTATTGGGTATTTAGTATCTTCTAGGGAAATAGGAAGTCTTGCCTCACTTCCATTGTTCGTACTGTAAGGCAAAGTGTAGGTGATTCCGGCAATAAGTCCTATGAAAAAGAAAAAGAAAATAAATATTCTTCTTTTCCTGTCCCGCTCATTGGGGATTTCAGGTTCAATCTGACTCCAAAGTTCTTCTACATCAACTTCGGAAGGGTAGTTTTTTAGATTTTTTCTTATGTGATCCTCAAAGCTCATACTCTTATTCGCTCTCTTTTAACCAATATTTTTTTTAAATAATTCCTAGCTCTTACCAACTGAGAACGGGAAGTACTTTCCGTTATCCCCAGAATCTCGCTGATTTCTCTATGACTGTATCCTTCCAAAATACTCAGGTTGAATACCTGCCTGAATCCTTGGGGCATCTGTTGTATCAAATCCATCAATTCTTCGGCACCAAGGTGGGCATATGCCTCCGGCGGAGAAGAAGGTTGTTCCAATAATTCGTCCAATCCGGAAAGTTCTCGTTTAAAACAACTTTTGTCCATGGATTGTAAGGATGTATTGATTACTATCCGCCTCATCCAAGCAGAAAAAGAGCCGATAGGTTTGTACTTCCCAATGTGCCTGAAAATCTTGATGAATGATTCCTGAAGGTTATCTTTGGCCATTTCGTTATCCTTGGAATACCGCCGACTGACAGACATGAGCATAGGAGAATACCTGACTACCAATTCCTTTTGGTAGAGGGCCTTACCCTTTTGGCATCCTTTTATGATCTCTGCTTCAGTCAAATTGCACGGTTTTTAGTATAAACGTTTTCCAAGTGCCTACTGTACGGTCAACTTAAAGATAAGTTGATTTTAGGAGGTATGAAAGCCAAAGAAAATGGGAAAACCTGATATTTTTGATGATGAGATAAACAGGTCACCCATTTTCTACTTGCTTTCATACCGCATTTTGAGGTTATTGTTTTTGGAATTATGAAGTTGTTTTAAAAGTAATTCGTGAAAATAATTGAATCATTTTTAAACAATCTTTACGTATTAATTTTTAGGTGTCATTATTATGTGAATCAATTAAAATCCGGATTCGCTGCATCGTGCATCGATTTTTTTTAAAGATCTTGAAAATGAAAAAAGTGACGATCTCAACAGAGATCAAAACCAAGTGTCCCGAATTGAGATTGGGATGTATTTCTTGTAGGGTAGAACCTATTGCAACTTCTGATAATCTACATCAGAGGATCAAACAGAAACAGGAAGAACTTGCAGCGAAATATACGATTGAAGAGATAAGTACCCACCCTATAAATGGCCAAACAAGAAATGGGTATCGGGCTTGTGGTAAAAAACCGGGAAGGTACAGACCCTCTGCCGAGGCATTGATGAGACGTATTCTCCAGGGAAAGGATTTGTATTCCATTTCCAATGTTGTTGACTTGATCAATATGACTTCTTTCTCATCCGGTTATTCAATCGGAGGCTATGATGTGGATAAGGTTTCGGGCGAAATAGTTCTAGGTGTCGGGAAGGAAAACGAGCCTTATGAGGGATTGGGAAGGGGAGTACTCAATATTCATAAGATGCCGGTTTTCAGAGATGATGCGGGGGCTTTCGGTAGCCCTACAAGCGACTCGGTAAGAACAGGTGTTACATTGGATACCCGAAATTTTCTTATGATATTTTTGGATTTTGGAAGTCATCCGTTATTGCCTTCCATCTTAGAAGATACAATTATGGAGCTTAGGGAATGCTGTAATGCCTCCCAAGTAGATTTCGAAATAGTTGAATAAATAAACTAGGATTCCAAATAAAACACCCCTTCGGTTATTTGCTGAAGGGGTGTTTTATTTGGAATCCGAAATCTATTAGAGCAATTTCTTAATGGCCGGTTCCAAAGCAGGCCCTCTTAGACCGATAGCAGCAAATTTACCATCCTTGTCTATGAGGAAGGTCTTGGGAATGCCGGTCACGCCATATTCCCTAGCCGGAGCCGACGACCATTTCTTCAAATCACTGACATGATATGGCCAAATCAGCCCATCTTTCTTAATAGCGTCTATCCATCTTTGTTTGGCATTCTTACTGTCCAATGATACACTGAATACCTCGAAGCCCTTCCTGTTATATTTGTTATACATCTTAACCACATTGGGATTTTCGATACGGCAAGGCCTACACCAACTGGCCCAAAAATCTATCAAGACAACTTTTCCTTTCAATTCGGAGAGAGCATATTTTTTTCCATTGGGATCTTCCAATTGGATATCCGGTGCAGGTTGACCGATTTGGATTCTTTGTGTTGCTAGAAATTGTTTCAGTTGTGTTTCTTTAGAATTGGTATGGGTTACAAAATCCTTGGTGTGATCTGAATTAGGGAAATCAGATTGTAATTTATTGGCAGCCAACTTTAAAGCTCCGATGTTTTTCTCATTCATGGCTCTGAACCGATTGTAGGCAATCAAAGAGCTGACGAAGCCGTTATTGCTATTGGCGAATGAAGCGAAATTGTCAGCATTCAACGTTTTGGCCAGAACTTGCTTTTCTCCATCGATATAGGCTTGTGTAGAAGGAGAACCGGAAATGGAGTATCCGAAATTGTCGAAGTCGGCCAATTTTCCATTCAATTCTATGATTTTTTCAGAACCATCTAATACCAGATAAGCCCTTTTGGCACCTACACGCACCCGGTAGATTCCTTCACCGGGATGTTCATCCAACCCGACACTGAAGCTGCCACCGGAACCGATATCCGATTTTCCCATGACATTACTGGAGTTGGTAAACTTAATCTGATCAAAATATACCTGTAGATCTTTGGCATCTTCTACTTTCCCCTTGACCATGAATGCAGAAGTTTCCGCCATTCCGCCACAGCTATAAATAAGTATGGCACTTGCAAAGGCCATTAGATAAAATAAATTCTTCATATGGATATGAATTGTTATGAATCAAATATTTAAATATATGTAGGATATGTCATTTATCCTTAAATTTTTTTTACAAAGGTAATCGAATCTTATTTAAGCTTCCATAAGATTGCCCAACGTGTCTTGGTAAATCCCTTTCCAATCTGCAATTTTCCCATAGTTTTCACCATCGATGATTGCATTCTCGCCTTTCACTTTCCCTAATTTCAAGAAAGGGACGGATTTTTGCTCCAGAACCTGCTCCAATGGTTCTCTTTGCGATTTTGAGACTGTTACTATAACCCTGCTTTGGCTTTCGCCGAATAGGAAGGCGTCCTTCCTAATATCCGAATCCGTCACAATTTCAAATCCTATTCCTGAACAAATGGCAGATTCCATCAAATTGGTAAATAATCCACCATCAGAAATATCGTGAGCTGATGAAATAAGCCTTTCCTTAATCAAATGACTTATCATTTTTTGCAATATTGCTTCCTCTTCCAAATCAAAATAGGGGGCAGGTGAGAATTGTACATCATGTACTACTCTTAAATACTCACTGCTACCCAAATCATCCTTTGGATTGCCAATCAGGTATATGTCATCCATTTCCGATTTGAAATCAATGGTCATTTGATTATCGGGATGATCTAAAATGCCCAACATGCCAATGGTAGGAGTAGGGAAAACGGGTTCTGTTTTGTCCTCAAAAACGGATTGGTTGTAAAAACTCACATTACCTCCGGTCACCGGTGTGTTGAATTTCCGACAGGCATCACCCATGCCTTTTATAGTATTGACAAACTGGTAATACACTCCCGGGTTATAAGGATTTCCGAAGTTCAAACAATTGGTTATGGCTACCGGTTCACCACCGGCACAAACGATATTCCGGGCGGCTTCCGCAACAGCAATCATTGCTCCTTTATACGGATCGGCATAAACATACGATGCGTTACAATCGGTCGTTAAGGCCAGTGATTTATCTGTCCCCTTAACCCTGACAATGGCAGCATCAGAATGTCGGTTGGTTGTCATGGTGTTGGTTCTGACCATGGAGTCATACTGTTCGTAAACCCATCTTTTGGAGACGAGGTTGGGACAGGAGAATAGCTGTCTTGCCGTAGCAACAAAATCGCTAGGTAATACTATATTTTCTATATCGAATTTTTCGATTTCTTTCAGATATTGAGGTTGGCTATATTCTCTTTCATATACAGGAGCCCCACCACCTAATACCAGTGGTTCGGCGGGAACATCTGCTACAACAGTTCCACTTTTATGGAAGATCAGGCGGCTGCTATCCGTAACTTCTCCAATCTGTTCACATTCCAAATCCCATTTATCAAAAATTTCGAATAATTTATGTTCTTGTCCCTTATGTGCTACGATCAACATCCTTTCCTGGGATTCTGATAATAGGATTTCGAAAGGTTTCATGTTTTTCTGACGGGTAGGAATCTTATCCAAATCGATTTTCATCCCGGTTCCACTTTTGGCACTCATTTCAGAAGTTGAGCAGGTAATACCGGCTGCACCCATGTCCTGCATCCCGACTATCGCTCCGGAACGGATAGCCTCCAAGGAAGCTTCCAGTAACAGTTTTTCCTGAAAGGGATCGCCAACTTGTACTGCCGGAAGATCTTCTGCGGAATCTTCTGTCAAATCTGCTGATGCAAATGTGGCACCGTGGATACCGTCCTTGCCTGTAGCAGATCCGACAATGAGTACAGGGTTGCCGGGGCCGTCCGCACAGGCCGAAACGGTTTTATTTACATCAACAATACCGACAGACATGGCATTGACCAATATGTTTTGGTTGTAACAGTCGTTGAAGAAGACCTCTCCTCCAACCGTAGGTACTCCGAAACAATTCCCATAGTGACTGATCCCGCTCACGACTCCCCTGACCAAATGTTTCGTTTTATCCGAATTGATATTTCCGAACCTTAATGAATTGAGAGAGGCAATCGGTCTGGCACCCATAGTGAAAATATCCCGATGAATTCCTCCCACACCTGTGGCTGCCCCTTGAAAAGGTTCGATTGCAGAAGGATGATTATGGGATTCAATCTTAAAGGCACATCCCAATCCTCCTCCGATATCCACCAAGCCGGCATTTTCTTCTCCTGCGCCTACCAATAATCTTTTACCGTCACGGGGAAGGGTTTTCAACCAAGTAATTGAATTCTTATAAGAACAATGTTCCGACCACATTACGGAGAAGATACTCAATTCTGTAAAATTGGGCATCCGCCCCATGATGGATTGTATCTGTTTGAATTCCTCTTCGTTCAATCCGAGGTTTTTGGCAACGTCTGCCGTTACAACTGTTTCTTTTTCCTGCATTTCATCATGGTTTTGACAAGATGCTGCAAAAATAGGGCTTTAAAGGATATATGATGTTTTATTTTGATGAAAATAAAGTCTTGTTTAATATAATTCTTGTACCGAATCACATATATACATATATTACACCTTTTTCATATGTTTAAAATAAAGTTGGATTGATATTTGATTCAATAATAATATGGCAGATATCCATTAGGTATTTGCCTTTAACAAAACTGTGGATAATAACATGTTGAACATGAGAGAAAGGCCGGGGAATTGGCTTTTAATACTTTCCTTATTACTTTTTATCATTACGGCTACCATTGATTTTTTCACTCGTCCATCTAAAGACACGGATCCCTATGTAGAAAGGGTAGAGAATTATCTCCACTCCCAAGAGAGGGAAATCGAATCTATGTTGGCCAATGAGAAGGTACTGAACCGTTATGTCAACAAAACGGAATTATCCATTAAGGATAGGGGAATCTTCAACAAGCCCTACACTTTTAGTATTTATGATGAAAATGATTCCCTTATTTTTTGGAATAATTTGGAAATCGGAGATGATATCAATAATCCGGAACTTATCCGAAGGAATCAGGACAATAGAATCATCAAACTGGCCAATGGCTATTTTTATGTGAGGGAAGATAAAATTCCTTCCATCGGAAATGTAATTACCTATTTCCCAATCAAATACCAATATATTTTCGAGAGTCTATATCTAGAAGATATTTTTGCTGTTGATAAGCATGTGGACGCAGGAAAGAATTCGGCTATTCCGAAAGATGTGAAATTGGCTTTCGGTGAAGGGAAAAATGTCACGAATTTAAAAGGAGATGAACTCTTTCGTCTCGAATTGGGCAAACCTCTTAAAGGAACCTGGATAACCTATTTGATTTTCTTCATGTATATGTTGGCCGGCCTCTTAGGCTTATTATGGCTTACAGAAAAATGCAGACAATTAGGCCGGAAATATAAACCCTGGGTAGGAATCATATCATTATTGGCTTCTTTGGTTATCATCCGTTACATGATGATACAGTTTGGGTTTGCAGATACTTTTTCGAGTGTACCATTCTTTGCTGTTAAATATTCCGATAGGTATTTCATGGATACATTAGGGGATATGCTCATGAATGCTTCTTTGGCATTGTGGTTTGCTTTATTCTTCTATCGTGAATTCAAGGTTGAAAACTTGGATAGATTGTCTGTGAAATCTAGATACTTAGGAACATTTGTTTCGTATTCTTCTATTATTCTGGGGATATTGACGATTACCTATATTCTCAAAGGGCTGGTCTTGGGTACTGATATTCCCTTTGATTTTGAAAACATTGCAAAGCTGGAACTAGGTAGTTTCCTGTCAATATTAGGGGTTTTATTCCTGATGTTGATGTTGTTCCTTTTTACTTATAGGATTTCTAAAATCATATTCGAATTACAATTGCCAATGCTCAACCGTTTTATGGTATTGGGAGGAGCCTTGGCCCTGGTATTTGTCATTGCAATGTTGTTCAAAGTGCAATTGCCATTGGATCTATTGCTTTTGTTTGCCATTATTTACATCGTATCTTTTGATCTATTTGTAGAACGTGAATCGACTACTCTGACTTGGTTGGTGGTTTGGTTGGTGATCTACTCAGCCTTTTCATCTGTTTTCCTTTATAAATATAATCAGGAGAAAGAACATGAAACAAGGTTGGATTATGCGATTTTTCTGACGAGTGATCGTAATGAGAAAATGGAGAACCAACTCCAAGAATTATATCAATCCATCATGAGTGATGGAGAACTGAATGCTAGTTTGAATGAAAGTCTGGATATGGCCATTATTAATGGTATCCTGAGTAGGAACCATATGGTTGAACTCAAATATCCTGATTTCAGAAACAACCTACATGTATTCCAAAGAGATTCCCTGGGAGTCCTTAGTTTTATGGAGAATAGTGATACGACCTTGCTCAATACCTTTGAGAAAAAGGATATTACTTTGGAGGAAAATCTCCGCTTCAGAAGAGTCGAAAACACTTTGGGAACTTATCTTTTGAAAATGGATTTCAATGATAAGTATCAAAAAGGAGATGCTATCTTATTATTGGAATTCAATAAGAGTATCGGTGAAAACACAAAAGTATATTCCGAATTGTTTATCAATGAAGAATATCGGAAACTACAGGGATTGTCTGATTATAACTATGCATTATATCGGGATAACCAATTGATATCCCAGGAAGGTAATCGATACGAATCGGAGATTAGTCCCAACCTGAAACTTCCGGAAAAAGGAAAAGCCCGCTTTGAAAATATCCATGATGAATCCCACTTAACCTACCATGCTATGAATGGCAATGTGGCAATGTTAAGTATCGAACTACCGGATATCAAGAGGAAATTAGGATCGCTGTTTTCTTATCTGTTTACCATTATGGTTGTCGTTCTGAGCATCCTTATGCTGATGAATGTATTATTCAGAACGGTTTCATCAGGTTTTAAGGAATCGACCAACTTTACTCCTTCCTTGAAGAATAGGATACAAGTATCGGTCATTGCCGTTATCCTGCTTTCTTTCCTGGTTATTGGTGTATTCACCATATTTTTCTTTGAACAGAAAAACCATGATTATCACGCAAAACGATTTACTCGTAAGGCTTCTTCGATTTCAGGTGATACCGAACATAATATCTATCTGAATAAAATTAATAGTGAAACCCTTGATAGGTTCGGTGAAGTAGTCGGCCCTGTTTCGGATATCCATAGGGCAGATGTCAATATATATGACATGAATGGCCGCCTAATAGCTTCTTCTATGCAGGATTTGTTCTCAACCGGATTGGTTTCACCATTAATGAATGCTGATGCCTTGTATGATTTGGCTGTGTTGGGGAATGATGAAGTCAGGATGAAAGGAAACAGGAAGGAAAAGATCGGCAAACTGGAATATGAAGCCCAATACGAAAGACTGAAAGATGAAAAAGGAAATACCATCGCTTTTTTAGGAATGCCTTATTTTGCCGGCCAGAGTAAACTCCAAAGTGATACTTCTGATTTTATCGGAACATTATTGAATGTGTATGTTATCCTGCTTTTATTAGCAGGTATGATTGCCATCTTGATAGCGAATTCAATTACCCGGCCATTGACACAGATGGGAGATAAATTGAAGGATTTGAAATTGGGTAAGAAGAATGAACCTATCGAATGGAAAAGTAAGGATGAATTGGGTACCCTTATTGGGGAATACAATAAGATGATTAGGAAATTGGAAGATTCTGCCCAATTACTGGCCCAGTCGGAAAGGGAAAGTGCATGGAGGGAAATGGCGAAACAGGTGGCCCATGAAATCAAAAATCCCCTGACACCCATGAAATTGAGTATCCAATATCTTCAACATGCATATCATTCCAATCCTGCAAATATGGAATCCATGTTGAAAAGGGTATCCAAAACACTAATTGAACAAATTGATAACCTGTCCCATATCGCAACGGAATTCTCCAATTTTGCTAAAATGCCCCGGGCGGAAAATGAAATTTTCGCAGTCAACGAATTGGTTCAATCCGTTTTCGATTTGTTTTCGGAAAGGGATGATATGAAAATGAGTATTACTTTGCCGGATCATGAATTATTGGTCTTTGCAGATAAGAATCAATTGATGAGGGTCTTTAATAACCTGATTAAAAATGCAATCCAAGCTGTTCCCGAAGGAAAACAGGGTAAGATAGATGTAGGACTTTACCATGAGGAAAACAATATTGCCCAATTGCGGGTGAAGGACAATGGTAGCGGTATCACAGAAGAAATGAAGGAATTCATTTTCGTGCCACATATTACGACTAAATCTTCCGGAACCGGATTAGGGCTCGCAATATCGAAGAGTATCATAGAAGCATTGGATGGAAACATCTTTTTTGAAAGTGTTCCTAATGAAGGTACAGTATTCTTTGTTGAATTACCTATATACAAGGGAGAACGATAACTAAGGATTATATGATATGAAAAGGGCTGTGCGAATATTTCGAACAGCCCTTTTCATATCTTTATTTGAAAAGACGTTATTTTTCCACGACTAACTTGGTGTTCCTTATCTCGCCGTAATAACGTACATTTTTAGTCTTTCCGTATTGTTTAATAGCCAAGTCGATCTCGTCTTTGGAATTTCTCCTGACCAGAATTGGTGATTGGTGGTTGGCAACATTGGACTTTATCTCAATATAAAATCCATCCTTCAACGCGATTTTCTTAGATTGTCTTGCCATAATTAGAATAAGATTTAATTAGAAAATTATTGGTATGACCAATATATGATAAGCTAATGCCTAAAGGCACTAATTTCATTTCAATAATGTGGATGAAAATGGAATAGTTACAAGAAACTTGTACTGTATGGATTGGAAAAAATTGGAGAATTTGGGGTAATGAGAGTCATATTATATATAATCAAAACTTATGTTTTATGTTAGTACTTTATAGGTGAACATACCAAACCTGAAAAAGGTTGTAATATTACCCATGCCCTGCGAATGTAATGATAAATTTTCATTAAAACTTATA
>JAHDFN010000125.1:0-10189 GCA_020628145.1 Saprospiraceae bacterium
TAATTAGATTTAATTTTTCTAATGTGTTATGAAATAAAGTTTCTGATTTTCCCTAACTGATGATCTCTATTTCCTCTTGTGCAAACCTGCTGAGAGGAATGATGACCCGATGGTTGTTTTCTCGAAGCAATATGATAGAAGTGCTATCCATGCCTACGACTTCTCCTTTGATATCACCTAAACGAATGACATTACCCACATGTACCTTCCCTTTGATATAGAAAAACGAGGAAAGTATGCTTTCCATGACATTTCTAGATGCAAACCCATATCCGATGGCAAATGCAACCACGATACCGGCGATGACAAGGGTGACATTTGTGGAAATGAGTTCGGTAGGAACACCGATTTGCTTAAGGGCAGTAATCAGTATGGTGATGAAAAGGAAATAGAAAATAAAACTCGCTATAATCCGACCTGAGGGGATTCCGACGGAATCACAGGCCGTAACAATCATTTTCCGGATGAAGTCGGCAATAACCAAGCCTATCAGGGTTATAATAAATGCTGATAGGACTTTTGGAGCATAATCGATTATTTTCTCCATGAGATCGGAAAGCTCCTGCAATCCTGAGACTTCGGCAGCAACCATCATGGTGACAAGCAGTAGCAGGTAATAAACTATTTTCGAAAAAATGTTGCTGGGCTTCAACTCCAACCTCATTTTTGAAAATAGATCAACATCATTGAGATTGTCGGCAAATTTGTCTATACCTACTTTACTCAGGATGTTTCGGATAGCACGGGCAGTAATGGCTGCCACAATCCATCCTAGTATGAATACTATAATTGCTCCTATAATGCCGGGGACGGCCTCTCCGAATTGGGAGAAAATATCTTGGAATATTTTTTGAAAATCAATACCCATGAAAAGTGCTGTTCTGAACATATTCAATTGATTCCTTATATCTTGTTCTCGAAAACTTATTCTTAGACGTTCATTAGGGTTAAAAGTTACCTTTTGGGAAAAGTGTAATCAATGCCTATAGATCATCATTGTCGTTATTTTCTTTATCCTCATCCTCTTCTTGATGCTCTCCGTCTTCATCGGCAGAGAGCATAGTGAGTCCTGCGGCAAAACCGTTGCGGGCATCCGTCTCATCCTTTACCGAATGGATGAAGGCATCAAAAAACTTGGAAATATATAAATCAAGGACATTTAGGAATGCTTTGACAGCTCCTACGTTACCTTCGGTATTTTTAAGGGATTTGTCCTTTAATTCATCTGATGCCTCATAGTTATCTACTTTTTCAAAATTGTTGTTATCAGTCATGACATCTCTGATTTATTGTGTTTACTCGTTTGGGAAAAGTTTTTCATAAGTCTTTTTTGCTTTAGCCTTGGCCCTCTTTATCTTCATTTTTACGGCACTTTCCGATTTGCCGATAATCCCACTTATATCCTTAATCCCCATATCATCCTTATATTTCATTATAAGGACGGTCTTATCATCTAAAGGGATTTTATCCAATACACGTCCCAACCGCTGGAATTCGATTTCCTTTAGGAATTTCTCATTCACTTCATCAGCCTTGAGATCGGGATGGTTTTCTACTTCCTCTGAAAATATCTTTTTGTACTTCTTTTGCTTCCTCAACAAGTCTATGCAATAGTTATATGTAATGGAATATACCCATGTTGAGAACTTTGAACGAAAAGTGAATTTGGATAGATTTAGGAAAATTTTCAGGAAAATTTCCTGTACCGCATCCTCCGCTGCCGCTTCGTCCTTCAACAAGGAAATAGATTTACTATATACCTTGTTGATATACCTTCCATGCAGGATTTTGAAGTAATGGTCAGATCGGTTTTCCAAATATAACTTCAGGAGCTCTTCGTCCGTAAGTTTTTTGATGTTTCCCACTAATTGTTATGATTACGAAACAAATGATATGAAGGATTTTTGACTTGTGAATCCAGTCATATACCTAATTTGACGGCAAAAATACCTGTTGGACACGCATTTCCAACTTTTTTTCAATAAAAAGAATTAGTTTTGGGTAACTTTTTTTTTAGGTTAATCTAAAATAATCGTTTCGTCTATGGAACAAATTGATTATCTGATTGAAATATATCAAACAAATCCTTGGGCGCCAAGAGCATTGACCGCTTCGTTGATGGTAGGGGTGATGTGTGGCGTTTTGGGATGTTTCATTGTTCTTAGGAATATGTCTTTAATCGGAGATGCCTTGTCTCATGCCGTTTTGCCGGGCGTTGTTTTTGCTTTTGTGGTGACAGGGGCCTTAGGTTCGTATCTTTTTTGTGATGGCCTTGATGATGAGGCATGTAAAGAAGTCATTGAAGGCTTATATTCAGTGGGTTTTTTCATTGGTTCTGTGCTGGCGGCGTTACTTTCTGCCCTCTTTATTACTTGGATACAGAAAAATGTAAGAACCGAAAACGATGCAGCGATTGGTATTGTATTTACTACAATGTTTTCAATTGGCGTGATTGGGATTTCGACCTTGAGTAAAAATCATGGGGTACATCTGGATCTTAAGGATATGTTGTTTGGTAACGTTTTAGGGGTTTCTGATGAGGATTTAATGATAACATCTTTTGTTACAGTGGTCGTTTTAGGGAGTGTGATGGTTTTTTATAGGCAATTGTTTGCTACAACATTCCAACCGATAGTTGCAGAAGTAATGGGCATACGGACCAATACGGTTTACTATTTCCTAATGTTATTATTGTCCTTTTCAGTCGTTGCCTCTATGAGGATGGTGGGAGTAATTTTGGTTGTTGCTATGTTGATTTCTCCAGCAGCTACGGCTCTTTTGTTATCCGATAGATTAAAAACAGTACTGTTCTTGTCTGCATTGGTAGGGGGGGTGTCTGCATTCATCGGTGTCAATTTGGCTATTTTGATGGATACGACTCCCGGGCCGGCAATAGTTGTGACTTCTACATTTTTTTATATTCTAGCGGTATTCTTTTCTCCTAAGAAAGGATTGGTGTCCAAATATTTGGGACGTCGTCAGTTCAGGGGAATGGTAAGAACCAAAAAATAAAGACTATATAAATGATGGGTAAGAAAACGGTTAAACATCCTTGGCATGCTATTCCTCCCGGAACAGATGCTCCTAGCATTATCAATGCTATTATCGAAATACCTAAAAATACCAGGGCAAAGTACGAGTTGGACAAGGACTCCGGACTCTTGAAATTGGACAGGGTCTTGTACTCCTCGGTATATTATCCTGCCAATTACGGTTTCATTCCCCAATCTTATTGTGACGACAAGGATCCTTTGGATATTATCGTATTGTCCCAGATTGAAATGGTGCCACTTTGCTTGGTCAGGGCAAAAGTGATAGGGGTGATGCAAATGATAGATGGTGGAGAAATGGATGATAAGATTATTGCCGTAGCCCAAGATGATATGAGTGTGAACCATATCAATGATATATCTGAACTGCCTCCTCATTTTATTAAAGAACTGAAAACGTTTTTTGAAGATTATAAGGTGTTGGAAAATAAGGAGGTGGTCATTGAAAATTTTCAAGATAAAGCCAAAGCACTAGCAATTGTAAGCCGGGGTTTTGAAGATTATAATCAACACTTCAGAACGGGGAACGATATATGATTGATTAATTTATTGGGGCGGGTTGTTTCATCCTTCATTAAAAATCACTATATTTGCATAAAAATTGGCAATCTCGGAAGGAGGGAACATCCAAATGTTCCCTCCTTCTTTTTGTCAACAACCATAATGGAGATATGAATGAAATGAGGATAGAACAGTTCGTCTTAGAGAAATTCGACGAACCGGGCTATGAGGATTTCTACCTCTTGGAAGTGAAATACAACCCGGCTAATAAGAAGGTCGAGGTTTTTTTGGATAGCGATTCGGGCTTGTCTTTGGGAGACACATCGAAAATCAATAGGTATTTACAAGGAAGGATCGATGAAGAAGGATTACTAGGGGAAAAATACATATTAGACGTGTCTTCTCCGGGAATTGGGAAACCACTGACTTTACCGAGGCAGTACACCAAAAATATCGGCCGAACCCTTGAGATTACAACGGTTGAAGAAGGTAAGAATATTCGCCAGAAAGGTATTCTGACAAAAGTGGATGATAAAGGAATTGTCATCCAATACGATATCAAGGAAAAACAAGGTAAAAAGAAGATTGTAAAGACAATCGTACAGGAAATAGCCTTTGAAGAAATAACAAAGGCTGTTGTTAAAGTATCATTTAAGTAAGAATATAAAAGCAATATGACATTATGAACTTGGTAGATACTTTTTCCGAATTCAAAGCGGGAAAAAATATTGACAGACCGACAATGGTTCGTGTACTTGAGGACGTTTTCAGAACGCTTATCAAAAAGAAATACGGATCAGATGATAATTTTGACGTGATTGTTAACACCACTAAAGGAGATCTCGAGTTGTGGAGAGTGAGGGAAATCGTCCCCGATGGCGAGGTGACCGATGAAAGAAGTCAGGTTTCTATTTCGGAAGCCCGAATTTCGGATGAGGATTATGAAGTGGGTGAAGAATTCTACCAGCAATTAGGCTTGGCTGATTTCGGAAGACGATCTATCATGGCAGCACGACAGACCCTCATATCGAGGATCATGGAGCTGGAAAAAGAACAGGTTCGCCAATTATATATGGAAAGGGTTGGGGATATCATCCTCGCCGAAGTACATCAGGTTTTGAAACGTGAAATCCTAGTGATTGACGATGCCAACGGTAACGAACTGGTATTGCCGAGAAGGGAAATGATCCGGGGCGATTTCTTTCGAAAAGGAGATATGCTCAAAGCGGTTATTAAGGACGTTGAAATGATCAATAACAACCCGACGGTTATCATTTCAAGAACGAGTGGTAAATTCTTGGAAAAACTGTTGGAACAGGAAGTACCTGAAATAGAAGATGGTTTGATAACTGTCCAACGTATAGTAAGGATACCCGGCGAAAGAGCAAAAGTCGCCGTAGAATCCTATGATGATCGTATCGATCCTGTAGGAGCATGTGTAGGAATGAAGGGATCTCGTATTCATGGTATCGTTCGAGAGTTGAAAAACGAAAACATCGATATCATCAATTGGACCAATAATGTTACGCTCTTTATCCAACGGGCGCTTACACCGGCGAAAGTGACAAGTATCGAACTTGATGATCAGGAAAAAAGGGCTTCGGTTTTCCTTAAGCCGGATCAGGTTTCGTTAGCTATTGGTAAGAAGGGAACGAATATCAAATTGGCCAGTGAAATTACCGGTTTTGAGATAGATGTTTACAGGGATACCGAGGAATATGAAGTGGATGTGGATTTGGATGAATTCACTGATGAAATTGAAGGCTGGGTCATCGACGCCTTCAAGAATATCGGTTGCGATACAGCAAAAAGTGTATTGGAACTGAGCAAGGAAGAATTGTTGCGTCGTACGGATTTGGAAGAAGAAACCATCGAAGACGTTATCAAGATCCTGGAAGATGAGTTCAATGATTGATCCCTGATACTTGGGGTTAAGATTGAAATTATAAGGAAAAGGGCATTTTATGGGATTAATTCCGGCTAATGTCCATAATTCCGCATGTAAATGAATTGTTTTCCAATCATTATGGTTGGTTTAATTAACTTTGTAATAGATTTTAGGAATCATCCCCTTAGGGGCGAAATGTTTTTATGGCCAAAAGATTAGTTAAAATAGCGAAAGAACTGAATGTCGGTGTTTCTACCATCGTAGAATATCTTAACAAAAACGGGTTTGAAATTGATAACAAACCCACTGCTAAGATTTCTACTGAGATGGAAGAATCACTGATGAAGGAATTCAGTACATCCATGTCTATTAAGGAAAAGGCAGATCAGTTGAATATGCGATTCAATGCTCCTGCGAAAAAGGAATCCAAATTCACTTTGGATTTACCTAAAAACACGCCTGCGTCTTCCGATTCTAAAGTTCCCGGTTTGAGGTTCAATGTGAAGGAAGAGGTTGAAGAACCCAAAGAGGAAGAAGTTGTAGTCCCTGAAGAAAAGGTCGAACCTGTCGCACCTCCTGTTGAAGAGAAACCTGAAGTGGAGGCCAAGGAAGAACCTAAAGAAGAACCCAAGGAAGAACCCGAGGAAAAAGAAGATGATAAGAAATTAGCAGGTCTGAAGGTCGTCGATAAAATTGATTTGGAGAGCCTTAAGAAGAAACCTAAAAAGAAGAAAAAGGAAGAAGAGCCACAGCCGGTTATTGAAGAAAAGGTCGAAGAAGTGAAAGAAGAAGTTGTGGAAGAAGAGCCTGTAAAGGAGGTGGTAGAAGAAGTAAAGAAAGAAGAGGAAAAACCGAAAACCGAGGTCAAAGAAGAAGTCAATCCGAAAGAGAAGGAAGATGCCAATTTCCGTGCAAAGACCCCCCAATTGGAGGGACTGAAGATCAAGGGTAAGATCAACTTAGCAAAATTCGATGCCAAACCCAAGAAGAAGGGTAAACAATCCGCACCGGGTTCTGAGAAGAAAACAAGTCCGGGACAAGAAGGTCCCAAACGTAAACGCAAGCGTAAAAAGGTTGCGAAGAAAACCATTGAAGGCAATAAGCGTTCTGATGGGAATGGGCCGAATAGAAAAAGGAATTCTGATTCCAAAGGTCGTAAACAGGATGATGTCAAAGAGATTTCTAAAAAGGAAATCGAAGAACGGATAAAACAAACTCAAGCCCGACTACAGGGAGGAGGCAAGAATACCCGTCAGAAAGTAAGGCGTGAATCTAGGATCAAGAAACGTGAGGATAGGGAGAAGAAGGAGTTGGAGAATAAAGATGAAAGAATCCAATTAACCGAGTTCGTATCCGTTTCGGAATTGGCCAACATGATGGATGTCAATCCGACGGAAGTTATTATGACCTGTATGAATTTGGGGTACTTCGTTACACTTAATCAGAGATTGGATGCCGAAATCATTGAGATTGTAGCCAGTGAATTCAATCATGAAGTGATTTTCGTAGATGCGGAAGAAGCGTTGGAGGAAGAAGAGGAAATCATAGATGATCCTGAGGATTTGGTTCCCCGTGCTCCGATAGTTACGGTAATGGGACACGTCGATCACGGTAAGACATCTCTGTTGGACTATGTTCGTAAAGCCAATGTAGCGGATGGGGAAGCAGGTGGTATCACTCAACATATCGGTGCCTATGAAGTATGGGTAGGAGAAGGAGATGCCAGAAGAAAGGTTACCTTTTTGGATACGCCCGGTCACGAAGCCTTTACTGCGATGAGGGCAAGGGGTGCCAAAGTAACAGATGTGGCTATCATTATTATTTCTGCGGATGATAGGATCATGCCACAGACAAAGGAAGCCATCAGCCATGCCCAAGCGGCAGAAGTGCCGATGATTTTTGCCATCAATAAGATAGATAAGCCCGGTGCCGACCCTGAAAGAATCAAGGGGGAACTGGCAGGGATGAATCTCCAGGTCGAAGATTGGGGAGGAAAATTCCAATCGCAGGATATTTCTGCGAAACATGGTACCAATGTGGATGAATTATTAGAAAAAATCCTTTTGGAAGCGGAGTTATTGGAACTCAAAGCCAATCCTAAACGAGGAGCGCAAGGTGTCATCCTTGAAGCTTCATTGGATAAGGGTAAAGGTTATGTCAGTAAGGCATTGGTGCAAACAGGTACATTGAAAATCGGGGATTCCATCGTTTCCGGAGAACATTCCGGTAAGGTGAAGGCGATGTTCAATGAAAAAGGTAAACGTATCAAGGAAGCCGGCCCTTCTACACCTGTCCTTGTATTGGGATTGAGTGGCGCTCCACAAGCCGGTGAGAAATTCAAAGTAACCGAAACAGAGCAGGAGGCTCGTTCTTTGGCTCAGAAAAGAATGATACTCGCCCGTGAACAAGCCAATAGGGCAACCAAACGGGTGAACCTGAAAGATATCGGACGTCGTCTGGCACTTGGTTCCTTTAAGGAATTGAACCTGATTGTAAAAGGTGATGTGGATGGCTCCGTAGAGGCACTTTCTGATTCTTTGTTGAAGCAATCCCAGGAAACCGTACAGATTAATGTCATCCACAAAGCGGTAGGACAAATCATCGAATCTGATGTGATGTTGGCTTCTGCTTCTGATGCCATTATCATAGGTTTCCAAGTAAGACCTTCCGGTGGTGCAAGGAAATTGGCTGAAAAGGAAGGTGTGGAAATCAAGAGTTATTCCGTTATCTACCATGCCATTGAGGAAATCAGATCAGCCATTGAAGGAATGTTGGAACCGACCAAGGAAGAAAAAATCATTTGTGAAGTCGAGGTTCGTGAAACGTATAAGATTGGTAAGGTCGGAACGGTTGCCGGTTGCTTCGTTACAGATGGTAAGATTAACCGTAATAGCCTGATCCGAGTCATTAGGAACGGTATTGTGATTTATCCGACGAAAGAAAATCAGAAGGCCGAACTGGGATCCTTGAAACGATACAAGGATGATGTAAAAGAAGTAGCCAAGAATATGGAATGTGGTCTGACTGTCAAAAATTATAATGACATCAAATCCGGCGATATCATCGAGGGTTATGAAATAGTTGAAATCAAACAGAAACTGGATTGATTTCATCGCAAGGCTTTCAATTAAAATCCCTTCCTTTTTTCAAGGAAGGGATTTTTTTGTTGCCAATGAAAGTTAAAAATTCCAACTAAACCCCATTCTTTTGTAATTTGGTCTATGAATCAAAACAATCAATCATGGATGTGAATGACGATAAGAATCTAAATGATAATCCTAAGGAGGGGAAAGAATCGTCCTGGGGGGATAAATACGAAGAAACAAAGGAGAATATTTCCGAAAAATATGAAGAGGTTTCTGATAAGATATCCGACAGTATAGAGGAAACGAAGGAAAATCTTAATGAGTCGGTAAAAACAGGGGTGAAGAAAACCAAGAGTTTCTTCAAAAAACTGTTTTTTGGAATTTTCTTTTTGGTACTTCTTGCTTTGGCCGGATACATGTTTTATTGTAATATGACTTATAGCGAAGGTACCCGTACCGGCCAGTTGATTAAGATTTCCAAAAAAGGATACGTGTTCAAGACGTTCGAAGGACAATTGAATACAGGAGGTCTGCAAGGAGCTGCTGACGGAACGATGAGTACGATATGGAGCTTTTCTTTGAAAGAGAAAGGAATGTATGAAAAACTCGAATCATTGGAAGGTAGCAAAGTCATGCTGAGGTATAGGGAAATCAATAAGGCCATGCCGTGGCAGGGTGACACGAATTATTTTGTATATGAAGTAGAGGAGCGAAATTGACTTTTCCTGAATCAAGAAAAAAACCGGACTTGATAATCGAGTCCGGTTTTTTTTGAATAAATCATTTTCTGAATTTCTTAAATCACCCCTTTCTTCTTTTTCTTCTTTTTGGATGATTTGGCTTGTGGATTAAAATCCAAAGCCAGTTGGATCCAGTAGCTTAAATCCTCATACATGTCTGTTCCATCCGGTTCGACAAATACATAACCCTTCATTGGCCGCCCGGTAAAATTCATTTCTTTGGCACCAACCATTTCTAATGCTTCAGGGTAGGCATCAGGCCCGATACGGGACATGAGTTCATCCTTGATAATACCTACACACATTTTGTCATTAACCATAAAACACAATCCTCCCATCATTTTCTTTTCGACAAATGTGGTTTTTTTTTCTTGTAATACTTGTCTGATTCGATCAGCCAATAGTTCACTATAGGACATAGCCGATAACATTTAAGTGTTGCCGAAGGCAACCGTTCCAATAAAGATGAAATCAGTTTAAAAATGTTTGGGTAAAGGAGGGTGTATCTTAATTAGTGTCGCTCTACTACAAATGTAATAAAAAATGATAATCTGATGAAAAGACAAACAGCATTAACAAATTAAATATCATCAAGAAATTCTTGTCTGTCAGTCCTACCTTAATTTACTTATATTTATCCCATGGAATGGGAATTACTCAGGAAGAGGATGTCAATGTTTTTAGCCTTGACGGATGTTGAATGGCATGAAATGTCGAAGCATTGGAAAATTGTGGAATTCGATAGGAAGGAAATCATAACCCGGGAAAGTGAAGTTGAAAAATATTTGTATTTCGTGTTGGAAGGTGTGCAAAGGAGTTATTATTTTCATAATGACAAGGAATACACTTTGCAATTTACCTATGCCGGCTTTTTCAGTGGCGTACCGGATTCGTTATTCACACAAAACCCTTCTCCTGTCAATT
>JAHDFN010000125.1:10199-12644 GCA_020628145.1 Saprospiraceae bacterium
CACCCCTTCCCGTATGATGAGACTGCATCGGGATAATTTCGAAGACCTAAGAACGAAATATGCCAATGTGGAAAAATGGATCGGGAGGGAAATGGAAATCATGATTGCCGGCATGATCAGGAAACAAATGGAATTGCAATCCCTTTCTTCCGAAGAACGTTTTTTGATTTTTATGGAACGTTCGGCTCATCTGGTCAATGAAATCCCTAATAAACATCTTGCGACTTACCTGGGGATGTCTCCCGAAACCTTTTCCCGTTTGTTGAATAATATTAAAATATAATCTTGATCCATGTCAAGTTTCCTGATGTGGGTAATCTATAAGTTTGTAGTAATAATTAATTGAAAACAATATTTACTATGGATTTTAGGAATGAAAAATGGTTCGATGAAAAAGAATACCCTTTTAAGTCAAATTATTTTAATATAGATGGGCATAGAATGCATTATATAGATGAAGGCCAAGGAGAAGTTTTGCTTTTTATTCATGGTACACCCACTTGGTCTTTTCTGTATAGAAATATGATAAAGGAGTTGTCAGGGGAATATCGTTGTATCGCAGTTGACCATATCGGTTTCGGATTTTCGGATAAACCTGATGGTTATGATTATCGTCCTGAAAAATTAGCTGAAAATCTGGAATTATTCATCAATGGTTTGAGCTTGGATGGTTTTAATTTGATTGTGCATGATTTTGGTGGGCCGATAGGATTGTCCTATGCAATTAAATATCCGGAAAAAATAAAAAGGCAGATTGTTTTCAATACTTGGATGTGGGAGACGGCTTCCGATCCGGGGGTGCGGAAAATCAATAATATTGCAACGAAATGGATAGGTCGGTTTTTATTTCTGAATATGAATTTTTCCCCTAAGGTTTTGTTGAAAAAATCTTTTTCTGATTCTAGTAAGATTACGTCTAAAATTCATGCATATTATAAAAATGTATTTAGGAATAAATCCGAAAGACATGCCACTTTGGGGATGGCGAAATCCTTGTATGGGTCTTCGGATTGGTATGCTGCCCTGTGGAATAATCGACATTTGATTTCGGGAAAGAAGACATTATTCATTTGGGGGATGAAGGATGTGTTTTTTAAAAAGGAATTTTTAGAAAAATGGAAAAATGAATGGTCTGATTTTTCTGTTTTGGAATTAGAATGTGGACATTTCCCACAAGAAGAATCTCCTGGTAGGACAACTGCTGCAATACTTGGTTTCTTGTCGAAATAAAATATTTTTAATCTATATTTTTTCGTATATTGTACGGAGTGCAATTAATGTGATTTATGGAAAAATATTCAGCAAAAAATATCAGGACATTAAATTGTGTGGAAGCTGTTCGCTTACGCCCCGGAATGTATTTCGGTAAGATGGACATGCGTGGATTTTCTAATTTTTTAGATGATTTTTTTTCTTTTGTTTTTAAGGAAATGAATGCTCGGGAATTTCGTTTGTTGTTATCTGATGATTGGTCAGGGAAAATAATCTGCAAAGGAGTGTCCGGCGAAATTCCTCTTGGGATTTATGACACAATGTGGACCCCGGGGCGTTGGGGGATGGATGCTGTTTTGTGCTTGAATGCTTCCTCCGGGATTTTTGATGCCGCTTTATATTACGAAGGGAAAGAAATGGATTTTGCTACTTTCGAAAAGGGAATTAGAAAGGTAAAGGTGGAGAAGGAAAAAAGAATGAAAGTAGATAGTTGGGAAATTAATTTCCATTTGGATAAGGGAGTTTGGAAGGATTGGGTTAAATGGAATCAAACACACTTGTCGGAAGTTTTGAAAAAACATGCTTTCCTGAGGAGCGGTCGGAAATTTGTTTTGGAATACGAGTCGGATGGAGAATGTTTTAAACATCTTTTTCTTTTCGAAAATGGATTGAATGCGCAAATGGAATTGTGGTCATTGCAGTGTTGGGGTAGCCCTGTTCTGCCCCTTAGGGTCGAAAAAGAATTCGATGGTTTTTCAATCGATTGCGTATTAGCATTCAGGACGGCTTGGGTGGATAAACCCGAATGTGTTTCTTATGTCAACTTTCAAGAGACAATAGATGGGGGTACACACGTGCAGGCTTTGTTTGAGGGGTTGCTTAAAGGGATTTCAATGTACGTTAATAAAAATAATCGACAAGGTGATTGGGTGGTTGGTGAAAATAAATTGAAAGAGGAGCTGCTGCTTGTTCTTCATTTGGAACATGAAACGGCACATTATGATGCTGCGGTAAAAAATAAATTAATGAATCCTGAAATCGTAATACCTATTTCCGATTTTGTTGCTGATTTGTTTTATGAAAAATTGAAAGGATGCCCCGATGGTGCAGAAGAAATCCTCAATAGATTTAGATTAATAAACTAAAAGACTTTTCCGTTTCGGAAAGATCTTTTAGCTTGATTTTTAATTCTTGATTTACGTCGAATCTATGATTCATACAAACACCTAATAA
>JAHDFN010000126.1 GCA_020628145.1 Saprospiraceae bacterium
GAAAATTTATACAAATGACATGCTTATTCATGGCTTTCGCCATGAATGGAGCATTCGCCCAATATACCGTTCAAATTACTGTGAATTCTGTTAATGTAACAGGTATGTGCGACAGGGATTGTTGTGGGTTCAGCTGCCTATCAAGCAACTGTAACCCTTCAGATCCACAATGGGATGTGGATGTGGATAATGGTCGAGGAAACTCCGGGAGTTTCAGTGAAGAAGCCTCAAACAACAATAATCCGGGGTTGTTGACATACAACAATATGATCATGAACAACACGTACAATGGAGAATGCCCTCCCAATTACTATTACCTGACTTGGAGTGGCAGGGATGATGACGGTATAGGTAGTGATATCAATACCGGCAATCAGAATGTTACTCTAAACATTCCTACCAGTGCAGGTACTTATCCTCAAACACTGGTCTCTTCTGTAAATGATGGAGTTTGCGGGACAGTAACCTATACTGTAAACATTACCATTACTACCATAGGTACACCGACCAATCTCTGTGCCGACGATCCCTGTGATGCTTCTCTGCAACCTATACAGGATGGATGTGACGGTTCTGTAGTACAGTTCTTCACCTATGAAGTAAGTAATTCTACTCCTAGCTCAGGAGTAGCTACGGCTTCATGTCCATATGACAATACTGAAGACATCTTTTTCGCCATCGAAGCACCGGCTTCAGGTTCATTTACCATGTATGTGGATGATTGGAATGATTACAACCTTGCCACCCAAGCAAATCTTACAGCTAATTTCTATGAAGCCAATACAACCTGTAGTAATCTGGTTGTTGCCGGAGCAGCAGAAACGGTAACCGGAAATGCGGGTATAAACTTACCGGCCACACCGGATTGTATTGACATTTCAGAAGGTGCTTTAAATGACATCAACAATGGGCCTTTCATTTTTAACAATCTTACTCCGGGGCAAACCTATTATGTAAGATTGACAGAAGAACAAAACCAATCTGCCAATGTGACTTTGGCATTCCAGGAAACATTGAAGGAAGATCAGTGTGTAAATGCATCGGAACTAACCGGTGAAGGATGCAACTACAGTGCCAGTGATATCAACGAACCCGATTTGGCCGGTTGGACCGGTGATGCCCACACCGGTGCCGGGGTACAAACCTGTTCCGGTTGGTTATCCAATGAGAATATGGTCTGGTATTATTTCGATGTGGATAATAGTACTACACAACCCATTAGTATCACTGTTGAAAATATCGACTGTGACAATACCGGTGGAGGTAATGCCCAGGTAGGTATCTGGGGCAACGTAACCTGTGCACCTAACGGTGGTGCAACTTCAGGTAATGGACTTGGTGGCGGAACAGGATATGGTTGTGCCGTAGGAACAGGTAATGTTACCGTTACTATGCCGAACCCCGTACCGAATGGCCGTTATTATGTTGTTGTGGATGGAAATGCCGGTGCTCAGTGTAGATGGGAATTTACCAGTGACGAGGTACTTCCTGTGGAATTCGCCGATATGCGTGGTTATGCCGATGGTAAAGTGAATGTTTTGGAATGGGAAACCAAATCCGAGTTGAACAACAGCCACTTCGAAATCGAAAGGACGGATGATATCAGTACCCCATTCAAGTATTTGGGAACTGTTAGAGGAAACGGTACCACTGCCGTAGAGACAGGATATTCATTCGTTGACGAACAACCTATCCTAAAAGGGTATTACAGATTGAAACAAATCGATGTGGATGGAAGCTATGAATATTCCAAGGTAGTTTATATCGAAAGGGAAGGAGATAAGTTCAGTATTACTTCCTTATTCCCGGTACCTGCCAAAAACGGTGTTGTCAATATTAAATATCAATCGGCCGAAAATCTTGAACTTCGCATGAGCATCCATAATGTTCTAGGGCAGCAAATAAGAAGTAGCATTCTCAATCCTTACGATGGAGAGAATATCGAAACTTTGGACATTTCGGATCTGCCTAATGGCATATATACGGTCATGATTACTGATGGACAGGACGTAACGGTTGGAAAATTCGTTAAAAAGTAAAACACCTGTGATTAAACCCAAGTGTCTCTAACCCAGACCTAAGGAACGGATATCCTACTTTGGATGTCCGTTCTTTTTTTTAATGTAGAAAAAGCGTATTTTTCGGCGAATTTTCACTATTTATTAAAATTGACAATAATGACAGCGAAAGAATTTTTACTTGCATTGCCCTCTAAGGTATCTCCCGAGGCTATTGAAGGACATAATACCAACTTCCATTTCGACTTGGGAGGAGACGATGGTGGACAATATACCTTGGCTATCAAAGACGGAGCAGCTACCGTCGTTGAAGGATTGGAAGGTGATTCCAATTGTACGGTTTCAGCCAAAGGCAGTGACTTGATGGACGTTGTGGAAGGTCGTCAGAATCCAATGATGGCTTTCATGATGGGTAAAATCAAAGTGTCGAACCAAGGGGAAATGTTGAAATATGCTAAAATCCTAGGATTGATGTAATGTGAAATGATTTCATATCCAAAAAAAAAGGCTTTCCTCCGGAAAGCCTTTTTCATTCCATCCCCAAATAACTCAACCATCAAAAGAATGGTATCAGCCGAATACCCATCGTCATACTTTGAAGCCCGAAACCACTATCCTGATTCTTGATGAAAAACGGATGAATCCCATACTTCACAAATACGGAAACATATCCAAACCCTATTTCAGTCCTTACACCATATAATATATTCGATAGATTGAAATTCCCCTTCACATTGGATTTTTCCCCTTCGGAGGTTTTTTGTTTTAATTTTGTTCCCATAACAAACCCGACATATCCTCCTGCTGAGACATGAAATGATTTTTTCATCCTTAAAGGATTGGATTCATACTGGAGGAGTATCGGAACAGAGATAGACGTCATATGCAATCGATTCTTTTTCAACTCAACGGTATCTACCGGTATAGGGGTTACCACATCACTATAAGGACTGAGGGAAACAGATGAGGAAAAGGCATAACGATCCAAGTCCAAAGTAAAACCATATTCCAAATTAAGACGATGACGTTTCAGATTGATCCGCTGTCTGAAAACATTAATTCCCCAGTGCATGGAACCGGCCGTTTTCAAAGCCAACGAATCATAATAACTATCCGGAACATTACTATAAGTCCTGAAGAACATATTCCATCCCATATCCAAAAGGAACCAACGGGTGGTTATATTCCTTTTATTATCCAGAAGTATCGAATCATTCACTTCAAACACCATCGAATCCCTTTCCGGGATTTCCTGCCCCGAAACATTTCCGATCCAGCAACAAATAATAATAACCCAATAAAATTTCAACTTCTCAAATCCTATTTTCATTCCTGCCTTTTTCTCAAATTCTACTACCAAAAAATAAATCATCGGGGTATTTCACACTAAATATTTGATTTTTTTCTAATAAAAAACCCAAAATAACAAAGAATTGCACGCTTCTTGCTATACCAACATAAATATGGGTTTCATTAACCTATAACACATTATTTCCCAACTTATAACGAATACAACATTCCGAAATAGACGATTGCCACATATTCGACATTTTCGGGAAGCGACTTATAAAACCGACTATTTTAAGAATTAAACTTATTAATTGACCTATGGGAATCCTTTATAGAACCATCATATTAACCAGCCTTGCATTCCTATTAGGAATGTTGCGTGCCGATGGCCAATGTCCGGACTTGGAAGAGGTCGTACATACGCAAATTTACGATTGTGACGATATGGCTTTCGTTTGCATCCCTGTAAAATTGGAAGACATCCTCTCCGACAAATTTACGATTTCGGTTGATGATCAACCCTATGACAATGGATATATGGGATGTGATTTCGATTCCACAATCGTATATAGCTATTTCACCTTGCTAGGACAAGGAGAAGCGGGGCCCTATCTTTTGGAATCATGGTCTATAAATGATCAGGAATTTTCAGGTGAATTTCAGGACTTGGATGAATTACTCATTATGATGAATACCTGGGATCCTCAAGGCGATTGGAATCTCACTCCCGAAACCCAAAGCATTTTCGGAGGGAATCTGAGCCAAACCTATAGCGATATCGTTATAGAACAATTACAATTACCCGGCACTTATGCCACTTTGGGCTTGAATTATGGACAGTTTGCACTAGGTACCGTACTAGCCTTTCCGGAAGGTGTCAACATCCTTGAATTAACAGATGGTGAACAGTGCAATGAAATCATGGAAGTATATGTTGCATGTACACCTACCGAATATTTGGAAGAAACCGTTTATGCCGGACTATCGGGAGAACTCTGTTTGGATGACAGTCAATTATTAGGTGAGAATCCGACAGTTCAGATATGCAGCAGTACGAATGACGAGGTGATAGAATTCCTTATCAATCCGACCAACCAATGCATTACCTATATCGCCCATACTCCCGGAGTAGAAACGGGTTGTTTTGTCATCTGTGATGACTTAGGCATCTGTGATTCCACTTATCTGACCGTTACTTCGCTTGTTCCTCCGGAAGGAGAAATCATTATCAATACGATAGTCGTAGGACAAACCCTTACGGAATGCCTGAGTGCAGAGGATTTACAAGGAAATGATTTTACAATTTCCAATGACTGTCCTTCCCTATCTAATGGAAACATCGATTTCGGTTTTGAATCGGGTTCGTTATGTGTGCAATATACAGGAATGTCCGTCGGTGTAGATACGGCATGTATCCTCATCTGCGACAATACAGGCATGTGCGATTCAACCATGTTCTATATTTCTGCCATTGCACCTTCAGTAGAACTACCCGTAGCATTGGATGATACCATTTCCATGATGCAAAATGAAACGGGAAGTATCCCTGTTTTGGATAACGATACAATTGATTATCTAGCGACCCTGACGGTACTTACAGAACCGACAAATGGTGGTGCGTATGTCATGATGGATAATCAGATTGCATACGAACCCGATGAAGATTTCTGCGGCACCGACGTGTTCAGTTACATGTTATGCAACCTTGCCGGATGCGATACGGCCACTGTCGAAATCAATATCACATGTGAAGACCTCAGGGTATATAATGGGTTTTCTCCAAATGGAGATGGTGTAAACGATAGATTCAGGATCGGAGGAATAGAATCCTATCCGAACTGTTCCGTAAAAGTTTATAATGTATGGGGCAATCTGGTATATGAAAATGTACAAGGAGAAGGATATAAATACAATTCGGGTTGGGACGGCACTTGGAACGGTAAAGAACTCATAGACGGAAATTACTTCTACATGATAGAATTGAATGATGAAGCCAAACAGTCGTTTAGCGGCTACGTGCTATTACATCGGTGAGGTCGTGGATGAACGGGGATAAATATCCGAAATTATTCTCCATTCCATCAACGACGTGCGGGGACATAAGCATAGTATGACAGGCCTCTTTTCGGAGAGGCCTTTTTTTATTTACATCAATTCCCATATCTTACCCATCCAAATCTAAATTCGGATCGTTATATTACCATTATGGATTCCAAGGAAAAATATGCCATAATAGGAGGAGGCCCTTCGGGGCTAAGTGGTGCCAAGAACCTCAAGGAGCAAGGCATCCCTTTCGATGCCTACGAAGCCGCATCCGAACTGGGTGGCTTATGGAATATCAATAATGAAAATAGCACCGTCTATGAATCGGCCCATCTGATTTCTTCAAAAAGAATGACCGAATTCGAAGACTTCCCGATGAAGGATGAAGTAGCGGACTATCCCCATCATTCCGAATTATTCCAATATTTCTCGGACTATGCCGATCATTTCGGATTGAGGGAACATTATTTTTTCAATACCCGTGTGGAACGATTGGAGGAAGAAAACAAATATTGGCGATTGACGACCGACAAGGGAGATTCTAAACTATATAAAGGTATCATCATTGCCAACGGTTGCCTCACCCATCCCAACCTACCGAATATTCCGGGTACTTTCGAGGGGGAATTCCTTCATTCCAACCAGTATAAAAACCCATCGATTTTCGAAGGTAAAAAAGTACTCATCATCGGTGCGGGAAATAGTGGTTGCGATATTGTCGTTGATGCGGTACACCGAGCCGAAAAAGTACACATGAGTGTTAGGCGGGGTTATCATTTCGTTCCGAAATATCTGTTCGGTAAACCGGCCGATACCATCGGAGGGGTAGTGACCCTTCCCCGGAAGCTCAAACAAAAAGTGGACAAATGGTTATTGAAAACCTTTTTCGTCGTCGATCCCCAAAGGCTTGGATTTCCGGAACCGGATCATGAATTATATGAATCCCATCCAATCGTCAATACTTTGGTTTTATACCATTTGGGTCATGGCGATATGAAAATCAAAAAAGATGTGAAATCATTTGAAGGAAAAACCATCCATTTCAAAGATGGATCTTCCGAGGAATATGATATGGTGCTTTGTGCAACCGGTTATAAACTGCACTACCCTTTCATTGATAAAGAACACCTTAATTGGAATAACGAAAAAGCTCCGCAATTATACCTGAATATCTTCACCCCGCACCATGATAATTTATTCGTACTTGGAATGGTAGAAGCAACCGGATTGGGTTGGGAAGGAAGGAACAAGCAGGCCGTCCTTGTAGCCAAATATATTCGACGGATGGAGGAAGATCCTCAAACGGCCGGCAAACTAAGCGAAAAAATCAGAAAAGGCATGCCTGATCTACGGGGAGGATTCCAATATATGGATGTGGATAGAATGGCTTATTATGTCCATAAGGACACGTATCTGAAACAAATACGAAAACATATCCTAATGTTGGATTAAAAATTTATTACGTTTGTCCATTATGGAAAAAATCAATCCGAAAGAATGGACCACGGTTTGTCCCGTACAGGTCAGATGGGGTGACATGGATTCCTTCCAACACGTCAACAATACCATCTATTTCAAATACTTTGAAACAGTAAGAATTAAATATTTTGAAGAAATCAAATGGATGGAAATGATGGGAGGAACCGGCATCGGCCCTATCCTTGCCCATACTTCCTGTCAATTCATCCTCCCCTTGACTTATCCCGATGACTTATACGTCGGAATACGGGCCACAAAAATGGGAAATTCAAGTATTATCCATGAATATGCAGTTTATTCGGAAAAAATCGGATTAGCCGCAAAAGGTGACGGCGTTGTAGTCTGCTATGATTTCAATAAAAATGAAAAAACTCCGTTTCCCGAAAAATTAAGGAGTAGAATCAAGGAATTAGAGGTAATGGAATTATAATTTTCGAAGTTTTACCCGAATTTGTTTCTGTATATTAGACATTATTACGAAATGTTTTTTTATGGAGATAAAATTATGGATTTTGGAAACAGGCAAGGCATTCGTCGAAAAGCGTAGCCATAGCTACGGCTGAGAGGAAAACGCAGGCATATTTTCAAAAGAACCGGTTGGCTGTAATCAATTTTTCGTGATAACATCTATTCCTTAAAAGGAAATTCAATCCATTTTAAAAATCCATGAACACTTTTGATTCCTTCGGGGTTTACCATGTATGAAAAATTCAAAAGAAATCATAGGTTTCATTATTATTCTCTTACTCACGTATAGTGCGGCGGCTATTGGAAGCATAGGAACGGCGAATAATGTCTTGGATTGGTACCCTTCATTGAATGCCCCTTTCTTCAAACCACCGAATTGGATTTTCGGACCGGTCTGGAGTGTCCTTTATACTTTGATGGCGATTGCCGCATTTCTGGTTTGGAAAAAAAGAAGGCAACATTATGGCGTAAAAGTGGCGTTATTTCTTTATGTTTCCCAACTAATCCTGAATGCAATGTGGTCTATTATTTTTTTCAACTTCCATTTATTGGGATGGGCTTTAGTGGAAATTATTTTTTTGGAAATCACAATTATCCTGACCTATATTAATTTCAGAAGAATCGACAAACGGGCGGGCTGGTTACTGATTCCTTATATTTTGTGGGTAGCTTTTGCCACTCTATTAAACGGAGCGTTCTGGTGGTTGAATTAATCAGTTATTAATAATATATGAAATAACATCATCATCCTTATAAGTAATCAATAAGTCCGTTGTTTCATTGATGGTTTTCAATTGAAAACCCGCACTTCCCTCCAAGGGGAATCCGTTTTTCAAATTCAGATCACCATCGAATAAATAAATTTTATTTTGGATATAGGCTCCTAAAAAATCCTTTCCTTTTTCGTGTTCCACAATAAAAACATCTTCCCAATCCAAATCGAATTCTTTTTCCATAATCTTTTCAAATGACCGCCCCTTATAGGTATAAATGGAAATTTCATTCCCTGAATGAAAAACATAATCTTTTCTTCCATCACCTAATACATCGCCATAAACAAAATCTCCTTCCCTAGTTCCATCACTTATCGACAGATAAAAAGATTCTCCTTTTTTATTGACAATTTTCAAACGTCCTTTTCCATCATGGAAAACCATCCTATCCGCACCAGGATGAATATCCGAATATATTTTCCTTGAAAATCCATCCTCCAATGCAAATGGAGAAAAACGTTCTTTTGCAAATCTATCCAAAGAGAGCAATTCATTTTTTTGATTGACAAATAAAATCCGGCTTTCTTTCTGATTTTCAAAAAAAACAATGGACTCCCGTAATGCTCCTACACCCGGCAAAGGATTCCAGTTCTGCAAGGGTTTTCCTTTATCCGTCAAATCATAAGCATAGAGATTCCCGTTTTCACAATTCAACATGGCATAAACCTTAGAGCGGTTCAAAAAGGGAACGACTGTGAGACCATTGGATGCTGGGGAATTCAGTTGTATCGGAAAATTATCCAATGGCTGCCCTTCCTGATCCATCACATGTATTTCATTTTTCGTATTGAACACAAAATACAAGGTCTTAGTAAACGGATCTTCATACGACTGGATTTCGGAAATGATTTTCCCTTCCAATTTATTTTTAAAAAGAAATTCCCCGTTCAGAGAACAAAAATATAAATAGTTTAATTCATCTTGAACAACAATCCTTCCTGACGTTTTTTCCGTAGGAAGGACAACTGGAGGAAAAACACAATCCCCCTTAAGATTAAATTTTGATTTTTTCACCGAAACACCATCTCCCTGAATTCCCTCATTTCTTTCTAGGAATTTAAACAAAATTCGATCTGAATCCGTAGGAGTTATTTTCACGAATACCCTATCCGATTTTTTTTCAGCATAAATAATACTCCCTTCCAGCACATCGTCTTCAAACCCATCATATAAAATCCCAACACCTCCCTTCGTTTCTAACAAAACACGATTTGTCAAATAACTATCTAAAAAGTAATCCATCGCCGCTTCGGAATTGGACAACAACAAATAATTCCCGACAGCAAATATGTAAGGCTGTTTCATTTCAGGCATAAACGGGAAGACATCACATTCCTTCGAAAGTTCGAACATAGCTAATTCAGCCCCGACAAAAGGAGGTGCGTTTTTTTCATGGGTAATACCGAATTCATCCTTAATTAAATCCACCACCTTTCCTGCCCCTTCACCAATAGGAAAACACAAATACTCATAATCATCCCCCACAGGATTCGAAACAGAAAAATAAGAATAGGAGCCTGAAACATCCCTAATCAATATTTTTTCAAAATCAGAATTTGATTTATTATTCAACTCATAAGAATGAATACCGAATTCATTTACACCTTCTGGCATTATATTTAAAATCCTTTTCCAATCATTGTCTCCCGTTCCTTTTTGAATTTCATACCTCAACACCTCCCCTTCACAAACACCATTTTTCATCTTTTGATATATCAATCTAGAATCCAAGGGCAATAATTTATTTTTAATTCCACCCAATAAATCGTGAGTGGAACAAAAATGGAATCCCGGTTTCATTTTCATCAATTCAACAAACTCATCCGATAAACCATTTTCCATACCGGAAAAACACAATAAACTTTCTTCAACAGCGTACCCCGCATCCGATAAAAAAATAAAATCATTAAAAAAAGCAATACGCAAACTGCCTTCTTCCTCCGACAACCGAAGAATATCCCAACTCTTGAATCTATATACTTTATCAACCGAAATCTTCAATTCCTCCTCCACCCCGCCACGAGGACATTCGGCTATGAATAACTTCTCACCACTTCCTGTTTCCGCCCAAATCATAGGAGAATCAAAATTCCATTTTTTCTTTTTCAAAAAAGAAAAAATCTTATCACCCTCATCAATTTGGGACAAAGAATCCAAATAGGAAAAGGATCTGATAAAAGAAGGAAGTGCATCTATAGCATTCTTTTCTTTTTCACAAGATGAAAACAACAAGGACAACAGAAAAAGGCAACACAAGAAAGAATGAATAGTTATAAGATGGCTTCTAGTCATAGTATTGTCAATATCATTCTCGAACTCGTTTCAAAGTTGAACATGAATACGAATCGAAGTAATTTTAATCCCATATTTAAAACAAACCTATGGAAAAAAAAGATAAAACTTTTTTTGTCATTGCCTGTCTTTTAGGAATGACTGCTGTAATTTTCGGTGCATTCGGAGCCCATGGCTTCAAAAACATGCTTTTGGAAAACCAATCCGACATGTATAATCTTGAAATATACAACAAAGGGGTACAATATCAATTCTATCATACCTTTGCTATTTTCTGTTCATTACTCATACCGTCGGCAGAACGTCGTAAAAAAAGAATATCCGCCATCTTTTTCCTAATAGGCATTTTATTATTCTCAGGTTCCTTATATTTGTTGGCCTTTAGGGATTTAATCCCTATCCCTACTACAATTATCGGCCCATTGACTCCCATCGGAGGAATATTTTTCATTTTAGGCTGGGCCACATTGTTAATCAATGCCATCAGAATAAAAACGAACAATCAGATATATGAAAGAGAATTATGAAAAGTACGTAACTACCATGCGTAAGATTGCAGACATCGACAATGCTGCTGTACTTTTGGGCTGGGACAAGGAAGTAAACATGCCCCCGAAAGGAGCGGCATTCCGTTCTCAACAAATTGCGACCCTGGCGGGTATTTCCCATGAAATGTTTTTAGAAAAAGATTTTGTTTCCAATTTGAAAAAACTGGAAGCCAATAAGCAAAAACTATCCCTTAAAGCCAGAAGGAATGTAGAAATCACAAGTAAAAAACAAAATAGATCCAATAAACTTTCCACCGAATTCGTGATGGAAAGTTCCAAAGCCATTTCAGAAGGGTATCATGCCTGGTTGAAAGCAAGGGAACAAAAAGATTATGGTGTTTTCAAAAAAGCCTTTAGGAAATTGGTGGATTTGAAAAAAGAAGAATGCGAATTGGTCGGTTATGACAACCACCCCTACGAAGCTTTAATGGATCAATTCGAACCGGGTGCCAAAGTTGCTGATTTGGATATTTTGTTTGCCGATGTCAAAAAGCAATTGATCAGATTTACTAAAAAAATCGCAACTTATCCACAGGTTGACAATTCCTTCCTTAAAAAGAAATACCCTCATCAGAAACAATGGGATTTCGGTCTGGAAATCCTCAAGCGTATTGGTTATGATTTTGATGCCGGACGACAGGATATTTCACCCCACCCCTTCACCACCAATTTTGCTCCAAGTGACGTCAGGGTCACTACACGAATCGATGAAAGGAATTTCGGAAGCATGACCTGGAGTTGCATCCATGAAGGGGGACATGCACTTTATGAACAAGGGCTACCACCACAAGAATACGGGTTACCCTCAGGTCTGGCCGTTTCTTTAGGCATTCATGAATCCCAGTCCAGATTATGGGAAAATAATGTAGGCCGGAGCCTTCCTTTCTGGGAAGCCAACCTTCCATTAGCTAAAAAATATTTCGGTGCCAACCTAAAAGGTGTCGGAGCTGTAAAATTCTTCAAGGCCATTAACAAAGTACACCCCAGCCTTATCCGAGTTGAATCGGATGAATTGTATTACCATTTCCATATTCTTATCAGATATGAAATCGAAAAAGGATTAATCGAAGGAACGTATTCCGTAGATAATCTGAATGAAGTATGGAATGAAAAATACAAGGAGTATCTAGGTGTGAAAGTCCCTAATGATCTAAAGGGAATCTTACAGGATATCCACTGGGCCTATGGAAGTATCGGTTATTTCCCGACATATTCTTTAGGAAGTTTTTATGCCGCCCAATTCTATGCCAAGGCAAAAAAAGATATTCGTGGTTTGGAAAAACAAATCGCAGCCGGAGATAGCAGCCAACTATTGGCTTGGCTACGTGAAAACGTACACCGCCACGGAAGCACCTATTCCGCAGCAAAACTGTGTAAGAAAATCACAGGGGAAGAATTGAATTTCAAATATTTCATGTCTTACGCTAGAAAAAAATACAAAGCGATTTACGACATGTAATTCTTCTTTGAATCTCGAATATTACATGAATCCGAATGGCTGAAAAAACAGTCATTCGGATTTTTTTATCTAAGTACAGGACAAAAAACAAAACCAGTTGGCGTGCGTGGTGTTTGTTCACCTCGCACACTCCATTTCACTAGCATTT
>JAHDFN010000127.1 GCA_020628145.1 Saprospiraceae bacterium
ATTCAACAATTTTGAATATCTCATCACTTGGCGGTGGTGGCGGTGGTGGTGGCGGCGGTGGTGGTGGCGGCGGTGGTGGAGCTTTCGGCTTCGGCTTCGGCTTCGCTTTTGGCGGCGGCGGTGGCGGTGGCTCATTAGACTGCTCTTCTACCGGTTCCTGACTTTTGAATTCAGGTTCTTCGATTTCTACTTCATCCGGCACTTCCTCAATCACCGGTGGCGGTGGCGGTGGCGGTGGCGGTGGCGGTTCAGCTGTACGAGGAATCTCTTGTTCAATTTCGTCCTCGTCCCATTCTTCCAAAGTGAAAGTACCGGCACTGTATTCAAATACCGTCCAACTGAATAAAAGAATAGTACATAATAAAGCAGCAATAGCCCCTACACCCAAATAGGTTGTACTCTTTTTGAATACATCCACATCCGGATACTTATTACGTCCCTCAAGTGGAGATCGCCGAGCAACCCCACGGTACTTCTCAGCAAGGCTGCCGTCATTTTTTCCGGACATTCTCATCCTTGTAATAACGATGAGGGCAATCAACCCGAGGAAGACCGCCAATATCAGAAAAGCAACGACACCTCCTGGTAATGCGATGTCAAAATTCATGTACTGAGGTTTTTAATTATTTGATACAAAAAAACACCGAACAAACACCCGACAATGTTAGCTATAATATCGGGAATCTCAAAATTTCTTCCTGTATTTGAGGTATATTGGAGTATTTCTATACATCCGCCATATAATGAGCAAGATGCTACTATTTTAAAAAGGGTTGTATTGGGAATGTGTTTTATTCCGATTTTTTTCAGAAATGCCCAAACCCAGGATAAAGTAAGGACAAAATAAACAAATGCATGAGCTAGTTTATCAGCATAATCGAATTTAACCGTTGGTAATTGGGGAGGCGACATCAAAGAAAGCACTAATATAAACAATGCCCATAAAATAGGAAACAAATAATACTTCATTATCACCCCACCATTTCAGCATAGGCATCTGCGGACATCAAATCATCCAATTCCGTCACATCCCTCATCTCTATTTTAATAATCCATCCCTCACCATAAGGCGCTTCATTGACCAAGGCGGGATTGTCGTCCCCTTCCTGGCTAATTGCCGGGTTGAATTCAATAATTTTCCCACTTACCGGCATGAATAAATCCGAAGTTGTCTTGACAGCTTCCACTACTCCGAATTCATCACCTCTATCTATTTCCTCTCCTACAGTTTCAACTTCTACATAAACAATCTCCCCCAATTCACTTTGGGCATGTTGCGTTATGCCTATGTAGGCAATGTTATTATCTTCTATTCTAATCCATTCGTGTTCTTCCGAATATTTCAGATTTTCAGGAAAAGTCATTTTATTCATTTTTTTATGATAGGAATTTTCTAAAAAATTCCCAGAACCAAAAATAATCCAATTATAGAAATTGATAGTGCGAATCTACAAATATCTGAGATAAACAACGGCAATCATGTAATTACATGATTCCATTCTATACTGAATGATATTCCTAATCCAATTTCACAAATCGGGAAGAGAAAGTTCTGCGGTCACCGATAACCCTTACAAAGTAGTTTCCGGAAGCAAGGGACTCAATATTGATATCCAATTGCTGTTCTCCGGCAGACAATGTGGTTGTCTTCATTAACTTACCGGCATTATCCAAAATTTCTATCTGGGCATTATTGCCGAATGCAAAAGAAGATACCAAAGTTACAGTATGTTTGGAAATATTAGGTCGGATAATAACTTCCTGCTTACCTCCTTCGAATTTAACCATTTCAACATTGCTATATTCGAAATCACCTCCAAAGTCAACTATTCTCAATCGATAGTAATTTCTTCCGTTCATCGGATTATCATGTGTGAAATCATAACCAACGATTTCAGAAGAATTACCCATCGCTCTTACCATACCTATTTCACGGAAATCAATACCATTCAGACTATGTTCAACAGCAAAGAAGTCACTGTTTTCTTCCATAGCCGTTCTCCAAGTCAAATGCGTTGATTTACCATTTGCCTTAGCTACAAATGATATCAACTCTACAGGCAATGCACAACCTCCGAAGTTCTCGGCGGAAGGTGTGGAAATACATCCTGTTGCCACATCGGTGATGATTACACTGGTGTATTCAGTCGCATAAGGTGTAAACGAGCCATCTATTGTCAATATCCCTCCTACATCTGTCAAGCCTGCTGCTGAATATGTAGCACCGGAAGTCCAAGGTGTATTATATACGATTTCAACATCATAAGGTCCTGTTCCTGTTACATTAATTGTAGCTTCGTCGGCACCACAATCACCGGTTATGGTATTGATAGCCGGAGCGGCAGCAGAAGTAATGGTTTCAGTACCTGAGAAAGTACCGGGACATCCATCTACAGAAACCGATTCGATTGCATAGGTACCCGGATTCGCAATAGGCGAAATCGTATAGGAAGTACCAGCGGCTACCGCAGAAACAAATGTTGTTCCATCAATGGAATACTCAAACTCATAAGGCCCTTCACTACCGGAGAATGTTATTTCTACCGATCCGTCAGGAGAAGAACAATTCGAAATATTCGTCGAATTCGTGATTGCCGCATTAGAAGCTGCAGCAATTATATTGATTACAGCCGCATCGTCATCAACCGTACCGGTACATCCTTCTAGTGTTGAACAATCTCCATCGGTGTCTGCTCCTACCGAAATCAAAGTTACTTCCTGCTCTCCCGCCGTCGGAGCAGGGATATTTATCGTATATGATGTCATAGCAGCATCTACCATAACCGTAGTTTCCGTACCGTTTACCGAATAAGTCAAACAATAGTTTCCTGCAGCCAAACCTGCCAGATTTACAGTAATATCTTCGCCTGCGTCAGGACCAGGGTTCAACTCGCATCTATCAACAGCGGCCGGAACCAAATCGGCAGTTGGGCAAGACATCGAATAATCGGAAGCAATACCTACATCCGAACCAACGGGACAAGTAGAAGGCACCCCTACAATTAAAGAATTGATAAAGATGTCTCCGGAACAGAAAGATTCATCAAATGTATATGCCAAACAAGGAGGTACAGGCGTACTTGTCGTTTCATTGGAACTACCAATAGAAGGTGCTGCCGCTTCTGCCCAAGCACCGGTTACATCCGTAGCTCTTATTGCAGATGTATTCGCTACATCGTCATCAATCTTATCCCAATTACCTGACCCTTGTGAAGCATCAAAAGGATTGGATGCATTGATGGTTTCAACCGTGTAAGCTGCATTGGTACATCCTGTAGGATTGGTCGGAGTCTGGTTTTGTCCGTTCGGAGCATTGTTATCACCAACAACATCTTCTTCAAAAATCAAACCGTCCAGCGTATTTCCCGATGGGTCCAATAAGGCTACAAATTCTCCGGTATTGGTAAAATTAAGCAGATTAGTCGTTGTTGTAGTTGCACAACCACAAGTGAACGGATTCAAATCCACATCCGCATTATTCATCATAGTGGCATCATTACATGCCCCGGAACCAATTACGAAATATCCATCAGAAGGAATAACCGTATTGTCCGGAATAACTATTGTCCAGTCACCATCCGTGATCATATAACAGGATAAATCCGTATTCGGTGCTCCTGCAATTTCTATAGCCTCACATGTCGTAACCCCTGTACCATCATTTCCGGAAGGATCGTATAATACCTCATTCAATACCGGTCCGCCGGTAGGCGTAGGAGGCGTACTGGCTGTCGGTATGGTCACACAACCCAACAAAGGATCAACTGCTGCATCCGGAGCATCTCCTGAAGCCGGCACTTGATACCAGCAAATTTGCCCACCCAAAGGTAAATCCGTACCATTCAAACATAAGTCTATCGTCGTACCCGGACAAACAGCACCGTTTGCGGCAGTACCGGTATTATCCAATGCCGTTGGGCAAACAGGTGCCGCTTCACAATTGTTCTCAATGGTTAGTTCTACCGTACCGAAAGCACAAGGAGAACCATCTGTTACGATGACAGTATATACCGGTGTAGGAATTGCACCATCACTAGGCAATTCGAAAACACCGGTAGTGTTAGTCGTAATAAGAGCCGTTGCCGGATTATCACTGTACAAAGAGTAGCTTAATGCATCACCTCCTGATACGAAACTGGAAGCGTTGACCAAACCAGCCGCTGCATCTCCTGCATCACAATCTATATTTCCATCACCAATAATGGCCAAAGGCTCATAAACCGTAACGGATAATTCAGTCCTTTCATAACATTCGTTAGTACTCGTAATGGAGCCACTACCACAACAGTTTGAATAATCATCCCATTGCAGTGTGAATGCATGAGTACCCGTAGGAAGAACTCCTGACATATAGGTCATTGTCGTAATCCCTGTAGCGGCATCTTCAGCATGAGTATCCCATGTTTGTACTCCTTCTACACCAGGGGCAGCATTAGGATCTGTTGCCGGAGCCAAGATATAAGAACCGATTTGTAGATTTTCAGTACCTGAATAAACATCCAAGTTGTCGGAAACATTCTGATAATTATAAACTTCCAAGGTGAAAGTCACTGCTCCAGGTGCACATAGAGACATATTATCAACCGTAAAACCCCAAGCTTGGGTATCATTGGAATAACCGGGTGTCGGATGATCTGTTGTTGTCCACTGAGATTCTGCAGTAGCCGTATTGGTACCATCCGGCCCACTACCTACCAATTGGGTTTCACTATCCAAAACGGCACCGGTAGTAGATCCTCCAGGCGTAGTCGCTCTTACATATGAAGAGTTACACCCTTTCAGGTTGTCACCTATATTAGCCCAAACAGCACTGGTATAATTCGGGTCTCCGACATAATCAGGCATATAGTGTGAAGCTGTGAAGTTACAGTCACTACCCGGAACGGTAGGGACACCTGTAGCAGCAGCACCATCACCTCTGACACCGGCCGTACCTAGTGTATATCCTACACCGTCACTATTTGAAGAGGCGACGTTATCGGCATTACCCGTAGGGCCACCTGCCCAATAAACAGCATCTTGGATTTCATAATAATCCGCACCACCGAAGTTTACAATGTCATCAGAAAATAATACGACATTGTCACCATCCGTGTTACTGGAGTTGTCAATAGTGAATCCTGTTGCTGCCGGATCGTAATAAGCATCATATGTGCCACCACATACGTCAAAATCCAAAACATCCCCGCCATTGGAAACAAAATCAGGATTCTGATCCAAATTAGGGAAATCACATTCATCACATGCCAGACCGTTGGTTGAACCCAATATACCTACACCACCGATAAACCCGGCAACATCTTCAGCACAATAAACCACAACAAGGCCAGATGCCGGAATAGTCGTTCCGGGAGGGAAAGTGAAGGCCCATTCCCCATTCGTAACCAGCCAGCAACCGATATCGGTACCTGCCGGACCTGCGATCTCTACAATTCCATCATTAACACCATCTGTTTGTCCAGAGTCTCCTGAGAGTTCATTCAGGACCACATCTTGGGCATTAAGGCAAAATGATGAGAACAACAGTAAACAAAAAAGTAAGTTTTGTCTCATAATAAAAATAGATTGGTTGAGTAAAAGAAGTATAAATTAAATACAATTATATGTTTATCGTTATTATTGGGATTAGTGACTAGCATTAAATAATTATGAATAATTTATTTAATTGAATTACATTATGGAGGGTCAATAAAGGTAGCAAAAAAATGTTTTTTCACCAAAAATATCCCATAATAGTCACCTGACAGGATTTACTACTTAATTACAATCCTAAGGCAGAATTAAACATTATGCTCCACTTTATTTTCCAACATCATATTTACATACAAAATCACTTCCTACCAATATCAGGATCTATTTCTTTAGTCTTACCTTGCATTTTGAAATTCAGGTATTATGCATATTGTTATTATCGGAAGCGGAATAGGAGGAATAGCTACTGCTATCCGGTTGAAAAACCGGGGATGGGATGTTGATGTTTATGAATCCAATTCGTATCCCGGAGGGAAGTTATCCGAAATCAAAATCCAAGGCTACAGATTTGATGCAGGGCCTTCTCTTTTTACCATGCCCCATTATGTTGATGAATTATTCGGGTTATGTGGTGAGTCTCCCCGTCAATTCTTCAATTATGAAAAGTTAGAAAACATATGTAACTATTTTTGGGAAGACGGCATCCGATTAACTGCATTTGCCGATAAGGAATTATTTTATAAGGAAGTGTATGAAAAACTTGGTGTTGAAGCCGGACCTTTATCAAAATTGCTTGATATCAGTCAAAAAAAATATGAATTGACCGGAAGGATATTTTTGGAACGGCCACTACACCAGATCGGCTCGTGGTTAAGGTTCGACGTTTTGAAGGCTCTTTTCAATATCCATAAATTGGATATTTTCACTACGATGCATGATGCGACAAAAAAGCATACCCAAGACCCGAAGCTGCTTCAGTTTTTCGACAGGTTTGCCACCTATAACGGTTCCAATCCTTATAAGGCTTCCGGCATCTTGAATATGATCCCCCATTTCGAACATCATTTCGGGGCATATTTCCCTAAGGGTGGGATGGTTTCAATAACGAATAGCCTTGTGGAATTGGCAGAAGAAAAGGGCGTTCGTTTCCATTATGGCCAACGGGTAAATAAAATACAAGTAGAGAACGGAAAGGCAACGGGCATCAATATTAATGGACAATACAAGCCTTCTGACATCGTAGTTAGCAATATGGATATATATCCTACCTACAAAAAACTACTTCCCAACGAAAAGCATCCGACAAAAATCCTAGATAGTGAACGTTCAACTTCCGCACTGATTTTCTATTGGGGTATCCGAAAACACTTTCCGGAATTGGATTTGCATAATATTTTTTTCAGCGATGGGTATAGGGAGGAATTTTCCTGTTTGTCCGAAGGGAAAATCCATTCGGATCCTACGGTTTATCTTCATATCAGCTCTAAGCTGCACCCTGCCGATGCTCCGGTGGGCTGTGAAAATTGGTTTACGATGATCAACGTTCCTTATGATAGGGGACAGGATTGGGATAAGATAATTTCAGCATCAAAACATAATATTGTCAATAAGTTGAGCCGAGTGCTTGGTGTAGATATAGCACCTTTAATCGAATGTGAGGAAATTTTGGATCCTAGGAAAATAGAATCCAAGACCTCTTCATTTGCCGGAGCATTGTATGGTACTGCCTCCAACGATCGGATGGCCGCCTTTAAACGGCACGGCAATTTTTCATCACGTATTGGTAATCTGTACTTCTGTGGAGGTAGTGTACATCCGGGAGGCGGGATTCCATTAAGCCTATTGTCCGGAAAGATTGTGGATGAGCTCATAGATTCAAAATACAACTCCAATCCTATAAAATAAGATCCGGGGTATTGACTTTGGACACTGAATTACTGAATTTTAATGCAAAGTTGAAAATATATGGCAAGGAGATACACCGCACGAAAACTCATCATCAAAGCCACTTCCATTTCCAGGGAGGAATTGGAATATATACGGAAAAACCACCGTTCTTCCATCATCTTACTAATACTCTACCTTGTCGGTATGTTCTGCCTTGTTTTCAATATACATGAAGATTTCATTCTATTGACCCCTCTGAATCTTTTGGTTTCCCTTGCCATTGTGTTGTATGCCCATCAGAATTGGAATATAAAAACGGTAGCTGTTCTTTTTCTGATTTTCGGGATGGGTTTGGGGATTGAAATTCTGGGCGTTGGTACGGGACTTATTTTCGGAGAATACGAATACGGAAAAGTCTTGGGACCTAAAATATGGGATACTCCTGTTATGATTGGTGTTAATTGGGTCATGTTGACTTACTGTTGTTGTGCGGCACTGAATAGGTTTTTTCCGGAAGGCAATGTTTTTTTCAAGAGTTTTTTGGGAGCTTTGGCTCTGGTCAGTTTGGATTTACTGATCGAGCCGGTAGCCATAATTTATGATTTTTGGAGTTGGGGAAGTGACAATATCATTCCCCTTCAGAACTATCTTGCCTGGTTTATGATTTCATTCTTTTTTCTCCTCATCATCCAATCATTTATTAAGGATTTGAAAAACAATGCAGGTTTTACTTTGTTCAATCTTCAATTTATTTTCTTCCTTGTCGTCGGGATAAGGTGGTACTGATTCATTGGTTAAAGTAAAAATTATGGAAATCCTTATTTATGTACTTATTACAATAGTGACGGTTTGTTTTATGGAATTCGTTGCATGGTTTGCACATAAATATGTCATGCACGGTGTTTTGTGGAATTGGCATGAAGATCATCATAAACCACATCTCAAGGATGGTTTTTTTGAGAAAAACGATTTATTCTTTCTTGTTTTTGCAATCCCCAGTGCCTCATGTTACATCATCGGTTCGGCAACACCTCACTTTTGGTTGTTTTTCGTTGGTGTCGGCATATCCATTTACGGTCTGATTTATTTCCTGATTCATGACGTATATATACATCAAAGGTTCAAGTGGTTTAAAAAGCTGGAAAATAAGTATTCGATTGCCATTTTGAGGGCACATGGTGCCCATCATGCTAAGAAATCAAAACACCATTGTGAGTCATTCGGACTGTTGTGGGTAGATACTAAATTCTTCAAAAAAAGGAGTGAGTGGCGGAAACACGAATCAAATAATAAGATTTACATTGACAAATAATGATTAACAATAGACACAAATTGAAGTCGTAAAAAACTGATAATCAAGGTGTCGTAACTCATTTCCCCTTTAATTTAATGTCACAAAACATACCCTCAACTATTTCGATTTGTCATAAGTTGGATTAGTTTTGTAGCGTATTATCACCCAGTATTTCTCTAGTAATACCAAGTTGTAAGATGATCTTAAGTTTTTAGAATGAAAACAAGAAGCGGTTTCCAACTTAATTGGAGACCGCTTTTATTTTCATCTTTTATTCAAACGTCTCATAAATTGAATAGCAGGCTGAAAATCTATTGAATGGAGAGTTTTGAAATAAAATTCTCTTCATTAACTTTGATCTTAACAGTATAGAACCCTTTGGCCAAATTGGATACATTCATTGTTTTTATGGTTTCTCCGGCAATCCGATTCCATTCCATATTCCGAACTTGGCGACCGGCAATGTCCGAAATGGTTAATACAACGTCACTCGCTTCTTCAAAATCCATTTCCAGATTCAACATACCCGATGTAGGATTGGGATATAAAGCCAAGCGGTCCGTTTTATCCAATTGTGTTATAGCTGTTGGTTGGTAAACAACCTCAACGGGCAACCTATCTGATGCACATTCTTCCCCCACTACCTCTAATTTCCAATCATAGAAATAATAGTAGTAATCATTATTAATATAATTCCCCGTCATTGAAATAACATCCGGAACCGTATAAGGATAATCCACCCCTCCGCCATTATCCGTCCTTTTCAGTTCAGGACTATTGTTTCCGAAGACCTCATTATTATTTGCCTCGTTGGTTCCCAAACTATAGCCGCTTCCCTGTGGGACAAAGAATCCCAAATCGACCACTTCATCCCCCATTATATTTACGGATAATGATTCTAATACTTCTCCGGAATCATCCCTCAGTTCAATAATTCTCGTACCGGGAAAATCGGTATAAACCTTGACGGATTTGATTGTAAAATCAGATATCGCATTGAAGTTGATTGTACCATTATAATTGGATGGACTATAATCTGTACCACCTTCATGCTGAGGTAAACCCGCATTTTCCTGGAGGATGGTTCTGTTTACATCTTCTACGTAATAAGTTGAGGAAGATGATAATAAGGGTGTAGCGTAAGAATTTCCTATTTCCAATAAATTTCCACCTGAAATTTGATCATACCACTTCAATACATCTCCTGTTCCCGTAGCCATAAGCGTTACCGATTGAGGGGTATCGATAGTTGTTCCAGAAGCATTGGGTATTGGAGGGGCAGGAGAAACATCCACCTGTACCACCGAGGACGTAAAATTGCCACAACTCCCTTGAATGGAAACAGTATAAGCACCACTTTCTGAAACAGTGATGCTTTGTGTAGTTGCTCCTGTTGACCAATTATAACCATTGGCTTCCGTCGAAGTCAACTCGACACTTCCTCCTTCGCAAAAAGCCAAGTCTCCCTGGACGGATACCGCCGGTGTTTCATCTGGATTTTCTACAACTATGATACTCGAAAGACCCGGACAGCCTTCCCCATCGGTTATCGTCAATCCATAGGTTCCTCCTTGATTAACAGTAATGCTTTGTGTCGTTGCTCCCGTTGACCATTCGTAAGAGAATCCGGCAGGAGCATTAAGTCCTAGCGAGCTGCCGGGGCAGACGATAGGTGCGGCTCCATCAGGGGTTATTTCAGCAATGGGTGCGACACAATTATTTTCCAGAATAGTGATGAACTGATTAATGTCCGGATCATCAACTACATCCACCGTACCGGAGGGCCAAAATACTTCAATTGAAGTAATAGAGGTATGTTGCCCAATACCGAAATGCTGCACGAATGAATTGACGATACCATAGCTTTCTCCAGCTCTTACTTCCCGGATTTGTGTTCCCCAGGGGCCATTCAGTTTTATTTTGGCACCGATTCCATCCCGATTGCTTATCTCGCCCTGGAGGGCAATCGCAATATAATTATTATCGTTACCATCATTCATCCATAAGGCATCATCGACATTACTTGGCTCGGTAAAGATCTCAGCATATCCCGCATAGATGTCCAAAAAGCCATCGTGGTTGAGATCCCCTATCCCGAAAGATTCCATGTCTTCATTATCAAAGACTCCAAATATTTCTGAAAAGGTTCCATCTCCGTTATTGTGGAAAATCTGTTCATCGCTCCCAGCCACCAATAAATCGACATAACCGTCATTGTCGAAATCCTCCATGAGTGCCTGAATAGGAAAACTTCCCACATTAATACCAGATCCCGAAGAGATATCAGTAAAATATCCATTATCATTTCTGAACAGTTGGGATTCCGTATCGTGATTGGTAACAAAGAGATCAAAGTCACCATCATTATCTATATCCGCAAAGTCTGCCGTCCAGGATTGTGCCCCTATCGCTATTCCTCGTGCTTCGGCCTCTTCGGTGAAATTTCCATTTCCATCATTGACATATAATACATTTATTCTTCTGGGATCTGTGGAATCATTCACGCCCTGTCTGCACTTGGCAATATATAAATCCACATCCCCATCATTATCGAAATCCGTCCAAACACTTCCATAATTTCCCGAATTATCGGAACCGGGTTTACTCATATCGATCCAATCATCGGCAGAAACGAAATTTCCTGTACCATCGTTGGCCCATATCCTACTTTCAGCATCATCATGGCAAATAAAGATATCCAACCAACCATCATTGTTGATATCCACAAAATTCGAACCTTGTGCAAATAGGTTATCTCCCTCTAGATTACTTAATGCATAACTTGAACCATCGGTATTGGAGGTCAATAATTTTATTTCATTATATGCTCCTCCTGTAAAAAAATCCACTACACCGTTATTATCCACATCCCCGGCACACAATGTCCACTCGCTACTACCGGATACGGGAGCAATCATTTGTGATGTGAAACTGCCATTGATTTGTTGGAATTCCACATATAAAGTTTGCCCCTCTTGCAAGCGAACGATATCGTCCAAACCATCCTTATTGACATCGACAACTCCAATAGCTACTCCACTATGAAAATTCTGCATGTCCAATAAAGCGGTATTATTCGTAAAGGAAAATTGTGCCATGGAGAATTGCATACAACACAATCCGATTATAAATGTGTATAGGTATTTCATCTTTAGAATTAATTGGTTTTAATGATGGAAATTCATCTATTAGATTTTGTAGGCTTGAAAATACGATTTTTACCTTTGTGTAGGTTATGTAATGTTTATAATAGTATATCATTTGACATTAACCCACCGGAGTTAAATGAAAAAAGGATAGTAAAATGGTTAAGTATCGTAGATTGAAGATGGACGAGCTGGAGGAATTGGAATCCGAATTCGTCAGATTCTTGGCATCCAATTCGGTAACGGCAGAGGATTGGATAAGCTTGAAAAGTCAAGAACCTCAAAAAGCAGAGGATTTGATTGATTTATTCAGTGATCTGGTATTCGATAAAATTCTTTCGACCGTTGAATATATGGAGCATAAACTCAAGAGCGTTATCCGGGTTTATAGGTTTCAGGATGAAAAGATCACTATGGTAGGGATGATGGTTGAAGACAACCCCGAACTGGATTTCACTGCCAACGACTCTCCTGAAACGATGATGATACAACTCCAGCAGTCCGGAGGAAATGTGAAGACATTTTCCGGTGAGAAGAGATACAAATTCGAAAAGGAGAAAGAAATTTTCCTTCTTATGGAAGAGGGTGCTTTGATTTCCAAAGATCCGCTCCTTTACAATACCATTAAATCCCTTCAGGAATAATCAAGCCTGTGCTTTCGGGGTATTGAAGTTCATCGGAGGGAAATGAGGCGGTTCCGAATCATT
>JAHDFN010000128.1 GCA_020628145.1 Saprospiraceae bacterium
TTTCGGTATCAGAAGTATGCCAAGTATTCTTTATCGTTGCTACTTTGGCTGCCGGTCCTAAAAGGCTTTGTTCCACACCTGATTTTATTTTAGTCCAAAGGCTATCTATATTGTCCAATCGATCAAAAATCAACCACTTACCACTATGTTCACCGGCAGTCTTATAATCATAATGAGAGATCCCCTGCTTGTAGGCAAAAATCCAAAATCGATCAGTACATCGGGATGGTAATAATATTGACATAAAGCCAAGATAATTCAAAAAATAATTATTCGATGCTTCTTTGCCATTTGATTTCGTCAATCAGTTTTTCTACCATTTCTTCCAATTCCAAAAGAGGTAAGGGGGCATGATGATAATTCCGAATCCGTTTGATATTGCCATCATCAAAACCCAATTCGAATTCAGTCAGGGGAATACCTTCCACCGGTGGAGAACCGGAGGGATATTGAGCCGCATAAGCCCGCATTCCATTATCTCGGATATGTCTCATGAATTCAACCACTTTTTCCCGCCCAATAAAAGCATTGAAATAACCGGAATATAAAGATGGGCCACATTCCGATTTGCAATGCATGAACACGGTACCTTCGTTATTCAATACAAATTCGAAATCGGCACACCGGGCAATACATGGATGCTTGACGAATCTCAAAACATCGTATTTTTCCAGCTTAACCGGCTTTACGACCTCAGTGTCCTTAAGCAATTGGCTATCCAATTCTACTTGGGTCGTCTTCGGTTGTTCCTGCCCAGAAGGCATTACGACCGTATATGCAGCCCTTTTTCTTCCACAGGAAGAAAGAACCAGAACAAGGATGAATATGGAGAGGGCGTACCTCAATTTATTTCTTTTTCTTCTTGGCCGTTTCACGTTGACGCTGCTCCTGGGCGGCTTGTGCTTCCTCAAACGCCTTTTGCAGTCGTTCTTGGAATCCACCTTTCTTCTTGGGTTTCGCCTTGAATTGCTCCAGTTCCGCCAACACCTTCTTTTTGTCGATGATGAAGTTTTTTGTAACGATAGTCTGTGCAATATTCATCATATTACTGAAGAACATGTAGCAAGTCAAACCGGCAGCCAGGCTATTGAAGAAAAACAGGAACATGAAAGGCATGAAATACTGCATATACTTCATGCTCGGATTGGCGGACATATCCAAATGCTTGGAATTATAATACGTATAAATCAAAGTAGTAATGGCCCAAAGAATCGTAAATAGACTGATATGGGCTCCATACATCGGGATATGGAAAGGCAACCAGGTGAAGACATCGTAGGATGCCAAATCATCCGCCCAAAGGAAACTCGCCTGTCGGAACTCGATGGCAGCAGGGAAGAAACGATACAAGGCAATCCAAATCGGCATTTGAAGGACCATCGGCATACATCCACCCAGTGGATTCACTCCGTTCTGACGATACAATTTCATTTGCTCCACTTGCAATGCTTGGGCATCATCTCCGATTTTCTTCTTCAATTCCTCCAATTTCGGCTTCATTGCCGACATCTTGGCTTGCGAATAAAGCATTTTGTAGGTCAATGGGTACAATAGCATTTTCACAAGAAAAGTCACCAGTATGATACAAAGCCCCATACTTCCCAGAAAGGAAGAAAAGAAACTGAACAAGGGACGAATCACCCATCGGTTAATCGTCCCTAGAATACTTCTACCGAAAGGAATGATTTCATCCAGGTCGTTTTCGAATGCTGCCAAACGTTTGAATTCGTTAGGGCCGGAATAAATCCGCATACCGAAACCGTTATTGGAAATGGGAAGATGGAGCGTCGTTCCCAAACGCTTCAAATCTTCATTTTCCATATCCATCATCTTAGTTTCATTGGCCACATAGGAAAAAGCCTTATCACTGTCAGCGATGATGCTTGTATTGAAAAACTGATTGGAATGGGAAACCCACTCAGTGGCCCTGTCCTTCTTGATTTCATCATCTCCCCTACAGCTACAGTAGGTCGGACTTTTGTCCTTGTATTTGTGATAGACCGTCGTGTAGTTCCTTTCGTAATCAACGGCCCGTTCCAATTTATCCAGATAGTTGACCCACTCCAATTCCACATACTCCGTATTTCCCTGAAGTACACTTTCCAATCCCACCATTTTAATGTCATAGTCGAGGATATAATCTTCGTTAAGGGTATAACTCTGTTCGAAATACTTATCGGTACCATTGCCGGCATAGGCACGGAAGACGACTTTACCTCCTGTTTGTTCAATAGGAGTAAAATACAAATCCTCTGTGGAAATAGGGGTAGCTACTCCGTTCACATTGATTTTATAATCGAATTTGTTCTTATCGTCTTCCAAAAGGTATAAATCGGAAAGGACTTTTTCCTTCTCCTCATTCCACTGGCTTTTCTGATAATCCTTGAGTCTTACACTTTTAATCCTTCCGCCTTTTGTAGAAAATGTAAAAACAGCCTTACTGTTTTCCAATACGATTTCCTTGTCTTCCCCATTAGCAGAAGTAGCAAAATCTCCGTATTTGATCATCATCCTCAAATTATTCAAGGAATCCGTCTCGGCCGGTAAAATAGTATTGCTTGTTGTACTCGTAGTGGTTGATGCAATATCCAATGTATCATCAATAGGTGTGGGTACCAATGCTGCTTCGGCTTGGGCAATGGAATCCTGAATCCTTTGTTCTTCCATTTGTTGTTGATATTGGTTGTTACTTATCCAGAAGTAAGCCAACATCAATATTCCCAACAAAATAAAACCAATGAGTCCGTTCTTATCCTTCATCTCGAAAGTTCAGTATGTCTTAAATTGATATCGGGCCGGATAGGCCCTATCTAAAATAACCGCAAAGGTACGATTTTGGGTCAAACAGCCTATAAGTTTAACTACCAATATTCAAGATATAAAGATGAACGACATCAAATACGGGATGTACGATGCCTCAAAAGATGATCCGCCAATACCAGTGCTGCCATAGCCTCGACAATGGGAACGGCCCTGGGAACCACACAGGGATCATGCCTCCCCTTACCGGTTACGGTCGTTTCGTTTCCTTCCTTATCTACTGAAGTCTGATCCTGGATGATGGTGGCTACAGGTTTGAAAGCAACTTTGAAATAAATATCCTCACCATTGGAAATACCTCCTTGAACGCCTCCTGAGAAATTGGTTTCTGTAACAACTCCTTTTTCAGTAGATTTGAAAATATCGTTATGTTCCGATCCTCTCATTTTCGTTCCCTCAAAACCCGAACCGATTTCGAAGCCTTTGCAGGCATTGATGGAAAGCATAGCCTTGCCCAATTCCGCATGGAGTTTATCGAATGCAGGTTCTCCCAGCCCCACAGGAACATTCAGGGCGACTCCATTAATCACTCCTCCTATAGTATCTCCTTCTTTTCTGATTTGTTTGATATAGGTTTCCATCCTAGCCGCCATTTCCTGATCAGGACAACGAACCGGATTGTTTTCAATGGTTTTCAAATCCAATTCCTTATAGGATTTGTCCAGTTTCAAATTCCCGACAGAAGACACATAGGCCCTGACATCTATCCCTTCTTTTCTTAATAATAATTTGGCAATGGCTCCGGCCGCTACTCTTGCCGCCGTTTCTCTAGCCGAAGATCGACCGCCGCCCCTATAATCCCTGTGGCCCCATTTGGATTGGTAAGTGAAATCCGCATGGGAAGGCCTGAATTTATCTTTGATATGTGAATAATCCTTTGAACGTTGATCCTTATTCCAGATCAATAAGTGGATGGGCGTACCGGTCGTTTTTCCTTCAAATACACCCGAAAGGATTTCTACCCGGTCTTCTTCTTTTCTTTGCGTAACGATTTTGGATTGCCCGGGTTTACGTCTGGCCATTTCACTTTGGATGAATTCCAAATCGATATCCAAACCGGCCGGACATCCGTCTAGGGTTACTCCTATGGCTTTACCATGTGATTCTCCGAAAGTCGTAATGCTGAATATTTTTCCAAATCGATTTCCACCCATGTCGGCAAAGGTATTATGATATTCTTATTTTATTAAACAAATCTAGCAACATATCAATCTATTGTTAATAAAATAACATCACATATAACATTTTAAGAAAAATATTACCTTTGAATATCAATTATTTCTAGAAGTTGTTTAAAAATGATTCAATAATTCGATTACAAACCATTGATTCCTAAATTCTTCAGCTATTTTTCGCCCCGTAGCTTTGGCTACGAAACTCAAAATCAGTTTCGACTTAGGAATCAAGCGATTACAATCGCTCTTACCAACCACTTTTTTAAACAACTTCATAATCAACAAAACAACATCATCATGAAAAAAGTAATTTTATTTTTCTTTTTCCACTCTTTTTGCGTTTTTGGTTTTGGTCAATGTATATATACATTAGACCTTCAAGATTCATGGGGGAATGGCTGGTACGGATCATCTTTAGATGTAAATATCAATGGAACAATAACAAACTATAATTTTTATCATAACGTAGGAGATCCACAAGGTGGAAGATGGATTATCCCTATTTCAGTGAATACCGGTGATAATTTTTCAGTTACATATAATTATGGTGGGGATATTAATCCGGGTAATCAAATGTGGACTTTATATGATCCAGAAGGCCAGGTATTGTTTACTGATGGAACAATATCATGCTATGAGTGTTGGGAAAGTAATGGTATTGATCCCCCAACGGATGGAGCCGGATGGTCGGGGATTGCAAATTGCTCTTGTCCCATTCCAACCGGTTTAGAAACCAATTCTGTACTAATGAATAGTGCGATTGTTTCTTGGGATGATTTAAGTGATGGTAGTATTCCCAACACTTTCAATATTGAAATTACACCCGGTGGTATGCCTCAAGGATCAGGCGTTAACTTCTCAAATGTCAGTTCACCTTTTACTTTTAATAATCTTACGCTAAATACAACTTACGATTTTTATGTACAAGGTGTCTGTGAAGGAACACCTACTGCTTGGTCTAATCCTAGTTCTTTTACTACGGAAAATACTCCACTTACCACTCCCCATTGTACCACTTTTGATGATTGGGATACTTGTATTGATGATTGTTGGCCTATTTGTCAAATTGAAAACGGTTTTATTAATGAAACGAACGATGGGAATAATTGGCATCCGAAAAAAAACGGCAACGATGTTTATTCGGGACCTTCAGATGATTTTACAGGTGATGGCGGTTATTTATATTCATATGCCGGTTACTTAAGTCCATGTTTTGGAGATGACATTTTTGCTATTTTAACAACTCCTAGTTATGCTATCAGTACATTAGATAATCCTGTGTTATCTTTTCAATATTTTATGTTGGATCATCATAGCATATCTTTAACCGTACAAATTGAAAATCCGGCAGGGTCAAATAACTGGTCTGACTTAGTCTCATTTTCAGGTGAGCAACAACAATCTTATTCTGCTCCGTGGCTGGAATCTGAAACTGCTATTACAGGAAATATTGTAAAATTTAGATTTATATCTTCGGCCTCAACTACTCAAGGTGATATTTCTATCGATCAAATTTGTATTAAAAATGCAACCTCTTGTCCCGTTGTTTCAGAGATAAGTACATCCTTGACTACCGGAGATTCGGCTGAAGTAAACTGGCTAGCAGGAGGAACCGAAACCAATTGGGATATAGAAGTAGTATTAGATGATGAACTACCAACGGGCATTCCTACTCATGAGAATGTGAATAACCCTTTTAATATTTCCGGACTTGTTGAAAAAACGATGTATAAAGTTTATGTCAGGTCTGATTGTAATTCAGATAATACCGATGTTTCCGATTGGAGATTCCATAGGTTTAGAACTGTTTGCAATATTGTCCCTCCCTACCTTGAAGACTTCAATCATGGAAATCCGTTTAATTTTTATTATAATAATGTTACAAATGATCATTATAATGAAAAATTTTTCTGTTGGAATACCTATGGTGGCGGCAGTCTTCCAAGCGGACCATTATATATAGGCAATGTATTCATAAATAATCAACAGAATAATATGACCGGTTCTACCGGTTTGAGATATAGAATAACTAATGACAATCGAATAGTATGGGTAATCGGCTCTAATTTCGATTTAACAAACGGCATCTGGCAGGCAGAATTTGATCTCAGTATTCGGGATAATGACGATCTTCTTCCTTTATCTCTTGGTAATGATAACGAACTTCATTTCATAGTCTCTACTGATGGTGGAGATAATTATACAAGTTTAAAATCTTGGGATGACAATAGCCCATTGGTTGGCGGTAATCGTATTTATGTAGATTTATCTGCATACCAGGGTTTAAATAATGTAATGCTAGGTTTTTATATAAATACGGGTGAAATCTACACTCCGACTAGAAGACAAGTTTCCATAGACAATTTTGCCATAAATCCATTAGGGAGTTGCAATGATATCTTTTGTACACCACCTACCAATATTTCAGTAGATAATCCGACCCAAAATAGAATGGCCGTAAGTTTTGATTACGCCCCGAATGTCGAAAAATACCAAGTTAGATATAGAGAAGTAGGAACGAGTAGTTGGACATCTAAAACGGTTCCTACTCAAAACTATATTCATTTTCCTACTTCTGCATTAAAGACCTATCAATTGCAAGTTCGGGCATTTTGTTGCGGCGAATGGACCGATTGGTCGAGTATGTATTATAAAAAATCAAGTGATTGCATCACTCCTTTTGTAACGGACGTGATAGTCGAAGGAATAAAGGTTACTATACATTACTTCGGGGATCCTGACGAGATAAATACAAGAGCGGCCTTTAGGGTGTTGGGTAGTAACGACCCCTGGCAAGAATGGGGACATTATCGCATTGGAGCTCCGGGAAGAATTATTCTAAAGGAGAACAATGGCATCCTTCCCAATACAACATATGAGTTCAAACTGCATTCAACCTGTGGCAGTGGTTTTAATGGGTGGAGTCCCATCAGCACTTTCACTACCGGTTCCGCACTTAGAATCATTCCAAATGGAATGTCTAATGATTTTCTCTATCCGAATCCGGCAAAGGATAAGATCCACTTGGAATTGGATCGCCAACATCAGGGGGATGTCAACATATCCGTTTTTAATATATACGGTTCATTGATTTGGAATAAGTCATTCACTTCCGACGGAACGGATTATCTGAATGAAACCATCGACGTTTCTAAATTTAAAAGTGGGGCTTATTTCATCAATATCAGATCAGATGATAAAAACAACACCTTGAAATTTCTGAAAAAGTAAATTGATTTTCTTAGGATGTTTTTGGAAATGTGCTTTATCATTTATGATGAAGCACATTTTTTGTAATACATCAACACAAAAATTCAAACTCCCATTCATTTTGATATGAAGATGACAAATTTAAGATTGATTCATCTTCATAAATTTGATTTGTTTAATTTTGGAACAAATCCTGTGCTTATGTTACGATTAAGTATTTTATTTCTTAGTTTTATTTTCTTCACAAACCTTTCCAACGGACAAAAACATCTTGATTCCACTTTGGCGTTCATTTTGGAAAATCATTCCGATTACGGTTGGACTGTTGAGGATGTCAGAGAAGCCTTGGTCAAGGATAATTATACCAGTCGTCATAGTAGTGTAGAACATATTTATCTCCAACAAACGATCAACGGTATTCCGATAGAAAATGCTATTTCCAATATCAATGTAAGTCGGGAAGGAAAAATATTGAATGTGAATTCCAGATTTATTCCGCTGTCCAATGCATTTATTCAAAATAAAAAATCAATATCCAATGAAGAAGCTTTGGATATTATTTTAAATGATTTGAAAATTTCGGATCGACCTGAAAAAATAAAAGAAAACTTATATGCTCCTCTAAAAAATTCATTGGAAAATATAAAATCGGATTTATCGTATATATATCTTGAAAAAAAAGGATTTTTCCTAGCTTGGAAATTCGAAGTCGAAACACATAAAAACGGGTTTCATTTTTACAATTATTTCATAGATGCGAAAACAGGGAAAATATTAAAAAAAGAAGACCAGGTTCTACATTGTTCATTCGGAAATAAAAAAGGAAATTGCAATATTAAAAAATGTGGTTCCCATCATAAAGAAAATAAAATATCATATCCGGAAAAAAAATCTTTCTTCAATCCGGATAGTTATCTGGTTTTCCCATTAAGGGTGGAAAGTCCGAATCATGGTGAAAGGGAAACTTTAATCAATCCTGCGGATGCTACGGCTTCTCCATATGGTTGGCATGATGATAATGGTTTTGCCGGAGCGGAATATACATTTACGCAAGGAAACAATGTTTTGGCACAAGAAGATTTTGATGGACAGAATGGAGATGGTTATCGGCCGGATGGTGGAACCAACCTTGATTTTATTTTTCCTCAGAATTTGGATTTTCCTCCCGATACGAATCTGACCGATGCCGAAAATCTAAATGCATCTATTACGAATTTATTCGTCTGTAACAATCTGATGCATGACGTTTGGTATCATTATGGTTTTGATGAAGTGAGTGGGAATATGCAAATCAATAATTACGGAAAAGGTGGAGTCGGCAATGATCATGTATTAGCAGATGCCCAAGACGGAAGTGGAGAAAACAATGCGACTTTTTTTCCGGGTTCCGAGGGACAAAAAGGAAGAATGCAAATGTACATGTGGACGGAATTGGCAGCAGAAACTTCTTTTACGATTAATTCTCCTTCGGATATTTCCGGAGATTACATGGCCCGATCTGCTAATTTCGGAGGATTGAATTATGATATTACCGCCGAATTATTTTTAATGGATGATAATTCAGAAAATCCGACTTTCGGATGTGTTCCCAATATGGACTACCCGGATATTACAGGAAAAATAGCACTGATAGATCGGGGAGGTTGCCAGTTCGGTTCCAAGGCATTATTTGCTCAAGATGCCGGGGCAGTCGCAGTTGTTTTTTGTAATAACGAACCGGGAACCGGGGTTTATCTCGCTCCGGGTTTCGATGGTGACGGTGTTACGATTCCGATGGTTATGTTGGGACAAAAAGAATGTGATACCATTAAAATGAATATGCCCGGCGTAGAGGTCACCATGAACGGTTTTTCCAATGGACATTTCAAGGACGGCTCCCTGGACAATGGAATTATTTCCCACGAATACGGACATGGGATTTCCATCCGTCTTACCGGCGGTTCTTCCAGTTCGAATTGTTTGAACAATGAAGAACAGGCGGGGGAAGGTTGGTCTGATTTTTTCGGTTTGGTGATGACCCAAAAACTTACTGACAATCGTTTTACGCCTAGAGGTATCGGAACTTATGCTACTTCCGCCCCGGTCACGGATGATGGAATCAGGAGACATCCTTATACTACGGATATGTCTATCAATCCATTGACATATGATGATTTGAAAATCGAATTCACAGTACATGGGATCGGAGCGGTCATGGCTTCTACTCTTTGGGATTTATATTGGGATTTAATAGATGTACATGGATTCGACCCGGATTTATATAATGGAACGGGAGGAAATAATATTGCCATGCAACTGGTTATAGATGGCTTGAAATTACAACCTTGCCAACCGGGGTTCATGGATGTCCGTGATGCTATTATCCTCGCAGATGAAATTAATAATAATGGTGAAAATTATTGTCTGATTTGGCAGACCTTCGCAAGGAGGGGAATGGGTTACAGTGCCGAGCAGGGAAGTCCAAACAATAAGGATGATGGAAACGAAGCTTTTGATTTACCACCGGACGTGGAAGGGTTGGGCGTTGTGAAAAGTGCGGATAAATCAGCAGGGGAAGCAGGAGATGTAATTAATTATTATTTGTCATTCGAAAATAAATGCAATAATTTGAATCAGGTTGAAATACGTGATTTATTTCCGGGTGATGTCTCCCCTATTCCCAATTCCATTTCCGACAACGGATTTATAAATTCCAATCAAATCAAATGGCCCGATCTGAATAATATGAACATTGACACGACGTTCGATTATACTTATCAGGTAGCCATAAATCCGGATGTGGAATCTTTTTTCTCAGAACCTTTTGCAGATGATATGGAAAATGGAGAAGGCGTTTGGGAAATCGGAAATACTACGGAGTTGAGTAATTGGGTTTTAATTGAGGACTGGGGTGATTATGTTTGGCATGCGGAGGAATTGGAAGCAGATCCCCGGCGAAGCGAAAATCAGTTCCTCATGACCCCTGATATTTTCCTGGATGGTGTTGCTGATTTATTTTTCACCCATCGCTTCGATACGGAACCGAATTGGGATGGCGGTAAAGTGGAAATCTCCCTGGATGACGGTGGCCGATGGTTCGACCTGAAGGATCATTTTATAGAAAACGGTTATAATAATTTTATTACCAACTCACCGAACAATCCTGCATTTTCAGGAAACAGTGAAGGATATATTAACTCAAGGATCGACCTCTCGGCATTTTGTGGAGAAACCGTCCGGATAAGGTTTAATTTTTATTATGATCAATTGGCAGCCGGAAACGGTTGGTATGTCGATGATGTGAAAATAAGAATGACTCCCGCATTGATCAACGAAGTGGAAGTCATTGCCGATGGGGTTCGGAATTCGGATAAACATTGTGTACGCATAAAAGGTTTTGCCGTAACAGATGAAAACATCGTGCAGGAAAATTTCGAAGTCGATATTTTTCCGAATCCCAACAGTGAAAGTGAATTTTATTTACAAATTTCAGGAAATGAAAGTATAGGAAAATTGGAATATGGGATTTTCGATATTTCCGGAAGATTGATTTATCAAGGAAGCCGTATGGTTTCAGATACAAGTGAAATTTTAAAAATCGATGATTTAAATATCATGCCCGGCATTTATTCCATCCAAATAAAAACCGATGATTTTTCTGCTGTTCGGAAATGGGTAAGGATATGAAAAATGGGATGCAATTTTGCATCCCATTTTTTATTTAGTCCCCATCCGGAACCGGTAAGATGATTACTACCACCATTCCATCCGGTTTCATGAGATGATCATCATATGGAGGAATCTTCTTATCCTTGTCATCACATCCTCCTTTAATACATTGGGTATTATCGAGGATTTTGAATTTACTGTTATTCAAGCTTTTTCTCATCGTCTGAACGTTTAATATGAAATATGTTTTTAATTGTGCATCGGAAAAATATGAAAAGAATTTCAAAATAAAAAATCACAAAGGCTTTTTACCCAGCCATCTCATCACATTATCATTCCAGATCATATGCTTATCCTCATCGGAAATAAATCCTTTTCCCACCGCTTCGTCTATCACCCTACCCGGATAACAATCCCCTACACCTTCCACTTCCCCTAGCGGATAAGGATTATCCAATCCGGCGACAATCTGTTTTACGCCCTGTCGTTCCACCATCAATCGGAAGGAATAAACATCATGGACCAAGGTATCGAAAAACACATTGCTCAACTGATTGTTTTCTTCAGGATGCGTTGTTCCTTCAAATAAATCCGGCCGACCCTCATAGCCCTGTTTTCTCCTACCCAATCCCATTTGTCCGAATTGGTTTCCGTGGGCATAACAAACCCTGATATTCGGATATATGGCAGCCAAATTCCTCAGGGAAAAAACATGATAATGATCAGCAGTCTGGGCACACATCCAAATTAAGTGGAAACGCCAATATTCATTTTCCAGGGCAATCATCTTAGGAGCGTCATAGGGATGTATTTCCACAGCCAATCCCATTTCGTTTGCCAAAGACCAGATAGGGTCAACATCCGAATGAGCCGTACTTTTCCAATTTCCCTTTAAATCAATAAAATGCGTAGGCAGACACATCAACCCCAAACCCGATTTATTCTTACACCTTTCCATTTCCTGCAATGCCTGATCGATGTAACGGGGTTGGATGACAAAACCACAGGTGAATTTTTCCGGATAATTATTCTGCACATCAGCATTATAATCATTTTGGAATGTAACCAAATCACCGGTCGTTTCCTTGTCCAAACCGTTGGCATACAATTGGGATAAATTCAAAACGACTTCATGATCGATTCCGTTTTTTTCCATCCATTCCAATTTCTCATCCAAGAAAAAACCATAATCGGTGATGGGTCTTTTCCAATCTCCCTGCCGCATGAATTTCCGGTCATGGTCAATCCAAAAGAGTTTCTTCTCTTTCATGAATGAAGGTATCTGTTCGGGATAAGGAAGTAAATGACCGTGGCCGTTTATTTTTTTCACTATGCTCAGTTTAATTGTTCAATCCGCAACAAATATACCCTGATAATCACATCACAGGGGAAGAAGATTAAATTATATTTCTTTTTTATCGTTACAACGGAGTAGAAGAATGTTGCAGGGAACTAACGCTGCCCCCACCCTGTTGATGCCTTTTTAGGAATCCTTTTCACAAAGAAAACATTCCACCTATTGCATTTGAATCGAATTGATTTATATTTGCATTCCGAAATAACGGGAAGTAGCTCAGCCCGGTAGAGTACACGTCTGGGGGACGTGTGGTCGCAGG
>JAHDFN010000129.1 GCA_020628145.1 Saprospiraceae bacterium
CACCTAGGAGTTTTCTATTATCCCTTTGATCCAGGAAGAAGCCCGTTTTCTGGCCCTTCACCCAATCGATTTGGAAACGATGTCCGTTTTCGGATACGATATATTCGGTTTCGTCCTGTGGTTTTCCTAGGAATCCGTTTTCTATTTCTTTGCTATAATTCCTAGGAAGGGTTTCCTTGCTTTTATCGAATACATGAAGTATCCTTCCATCGGTTTCCTGCAATAATGCATTTCCGATATTTTGAATATCCTTATGCATTCCTATCGAATGGCATTGGATAATCGCTACATCCCCATAGATATCAACGACCAAGCCCGGAAGACCGTCTCCTTCGGCATGAAGAAGCCTGAAGCAATTTGTGTCGGGATGTCTTGGTGTAAAATGGTTTTTTCTTTTGGAATAGGCGGTTTTTATCTTATCATTCCAAAAGCCGCTGTTTATTTCCCGTTTTCCGAAATCGAGTATTCTAACCATGATACTCCCTCGGTTGAAATGGCCAGTAGCCAATATATCTCCTTGTTTATTTTTGACAAATACCTTGTCTCCATCGGATAAATCTTCTGTATTGCCGGCAATAGCACCTGAAAAAATCCACGGATGGAACCTCTTCACTGCATTTTCCCTTCCTTTTTTCAGATATACTTCAGCGTATTTGTCCATTGTCAATAGTCAGATAAATATGAATATGTTAATAAAGGCCGAAAATAATGATTTGATGTGACTCTTTGTATTACTATGTCACGAATATTGATTAAATTTGATAAGAATATCCCTTAAATACCAAATCATTCTACCCAACCATACAAAAACACCAATGTTGCTGACATTGCCCAATAATTATTTTGATGATCGGATACTCCTTTTGGATGAAGCCAAATCTGTATCCGAATCCCAAAAGGATTATTCCAGGGCGGCAGTCCATTCATATGAGCTTGCACTGATTTTCTTCCAAAAAGGTGATTTTCCAAATTCAGAAACCTATTTCAATAAAGCATTGGAGTATGCCATATTATTGAGGGATAAGGTTTTTCAATTGAAAGTGAAATCCCGCCTTTCTGTTTTGAATTTATACAGGGGCTTTACCGAAACAGCAATCAATAGTTGTTTTGAAATCCTTGCTTTTAATTCGGAAGAAGATAGTTTTATTGCTTATAACATCCTTAGCCGTGTCTATATTCAACAGGATGAAGAACTGAAATCCAATTACTATATCACTAAGGCGGATATGGCATTGGAGGAAGAGAATATGACCGCCGAAGAAAAATGCATGCTTTCCCTTTTAATGGGATTGATGAATGGACACAGAGGATGGGATAAAACATCCTTACAGAATTACAATAAGACCTATGTGGAATCCAGGAATAGGAAGCTGCCATATTATGAGGCTGTCTCATTGTATGAAGCGGCAGTGGTTTGGGCAAAAAACGATGTTCATAAGGAGTGTCTGAGATTGGTGAATGATGCCAAGGAAATTACGGAAACCTATGGGTTCAAATATTTTGAAATCAAATGCCTTTGCCTGGAAGCACATTCGCAGAGGGCTATGGGGGACGAGAAACAATCATTGGAAACCATTGCTACAATCATTGATGATGCAATAGAAAACGAATTCCTCCACCTCCATATGGAAGCATTGGAACTTAAGAAATCGATACTAGGGGAAAAAGGGAAGAAAAAGGAAATCGTAGTAATTGACAAGGAAATTTCAGCATTAGACCGAAGAATCAATCAGGCGGGAGCAGATAAAATCAAGGAACTACTGAAACTGAAGGAAAAGGAATTGAAGTATCAGTTACAGAAAAACCGTGCATTGCTTCAACAAATGGAGGATTTGGCTGCCTTGAAGAAAGTGTTTTCACATGATTTGAAAGAGCCATTGCGAAATATCGGCGGTTATATTGGTAAGCTGGAAAAATCCATAGATGAAAAATCATTAAAAAAGAATACTGAATATTTCCGTATTGTAAAGGATGCGACTGTGACAATGGATGAATCCCTGACTGCGCTATTAAATTATTTATCAACAGGTAGTGAAGAATCCGGCTACACGAAAACTAATTTGGAAAAAGTTATTGATTCTGCCAAGGAAGATTTGCATATGACCTTGGACTTATCCGAATTGGATTTGAAAATAGAATCCGGTGCCGAATTGATTTTCGAATGTGAATACAGGAGTTTTTATAAGATATTCAAGGAATTGATAAGTAATTCCGTCAAGTTTGTAAAAATCGGTGTACCCCCGGTCATCCGAATTCGGGCAAAGAGTGATAATGATACGATGACCTTTACTTACAAGGATAACGGAATTGGAATTGATGGGGAATACCATGATAAGGTTTTCCATTTGTTCAACAGGCTTGATCGTTCTTACGAAGGGTATGGTGTAGGTTTGGCGACCTGTAAACGAATCGTCAACCAACATGGAGGAAACATATATTTGCAATCAGAAGAGGGCAAGGGACTGGAGGTGGTCTTCACCATCCGAAAACTATAATCTTTTTTATTTTCTCAGGCTATAAATCCTTTCTATTATTTCGGTGACTTTCATTCCTTCCAATGCATTGGTCGTAATGGATTTCCTACCCTTCAGAACATCTACTACATTCTGATATATATGGATGTGGTTTGCCGCAGAACCCTTGTAAGGGCCATAATCATTCGGTGGATTGGTCGGAGGCAATTCGGGTAGCTCATAATCCTTGATATGGCAATATTCCACTTTATCCATATATTGACCACCGATTTTCAAACTTCCGTAGGTACCTGTAACGGTCATGCTGGATTCCATATTCTTGCCCCAGGTAGCCGTAGTGTAAATCATATTGCCTAAGCCGCCTCCCTTCACAAAATCGAAACTGATAATACCCGAATCTTCGAACTCGGTACTTACAGTATGTTTGAAATTGCCGAAGTTTGCACTAATATTATCAATATCTCCAAAAATCCAATACATGATATCTATGAAATGGGAAAACTGGGTGAAAAGCACCCCTCCATCCAACTCCATTGTTCCTTTCCAATCACTGTTTTGATAATACTCATCATCCCGATTCCAATAACAATTGATTTGGACGGTTTGGATGTCACCTAATTTACCTTTTTGGATGAGTTCTTTTAACCAGACGGAAGGAGGAGAATACCGGTTCTGCATAACGATGAAAATGTGCTTGGAAACATTGAAGGATTTGTGAATGACGGATTCACAATCCCTTTTTTTCAATCCCATCGGTTTTTCAATTACGACATGTAGGCCTGCATCCAGGACCTTTTCGGCCTGTAAGGCATGTATCCCGTTAGGAGTACAGATTGAAACAACATCCAAGTCAATACCTGAAGACAATAGAGCATCCAGGTTGTCGAAAAAAGGAAAATCCGTAGATGAATCATGCTTTATATCACAGAGGGCAACCAATTCGCATTCGGGATGGTGTTGTATGAGTGTGGCATGTCTCCTGCCTATCCTGCCATATCCCACAATTGCGAATTTTATCTTTTTATCCAATGCCTGAATTTTGAAGGCCAAAATTACAAATAAACGGGAATTGAAGGTTATTCTTCGTCCAAATTGAAGGCTACACTGATACTAAAGGATTTTTTTACAGGTTTTCCGTTTTCCAAAGCAGGTTTCCAATGCGGCATCTTACCGATGGCATCCAGCACTTCTTCATCACATCCACCACCAATTCCCTTTACGATTTCGGAGGAGGTGATTTTTCCTGTTTCATCTACTGAAATCTTGATAACAACACTGCCTTGGACCTTTTCATCGAATGCTTGTTCGGGGTATGTGATTTCCTGGGCCAGAAAAGCCTGCATGGATTCGATGCCTCCGGGAAATCGAGGTTCATTGCTTCCCTCCTTTACGGTCTCTCCTCCTTTGCTTGTTAAGACATCTTCGACCTCGTATTCATCCGGAATAATCGGTTTGTGTGCTTTCAGAGGTCTTTCATTTTCCGTATCGGATACCGGCTTTTCGGATTGGAGTTCCATGACATCCGAGATCTTATCAATGAAATCATTGTTCTTTTCCTTCAATTCGGCAATCTCAGTATATTTTGTGGTTTTTTGTGCTTGTGATCCTTCCACCTTGTTTTCATGAAGTACAGCTAATGATTGTGCTTTATGTGGCTGATAGTTTTTATCGTTTTCCTTAAGGGGAGGGGTAGGTTTGAGTTCGTCGGGCAAATTAGAAATATCGATTTTCTCATTTTGAAAAGGTTGGATTTTTGAATGGGGTGTGGAGAACGGCAGTTTATCCCATTCCTGAATTATTAGGAAAAGAGGCAGGAGATTGATAATAAATGAAAAAATCATCCATCTCTTTAGAAATGGAGATATTCCCAATCTTTTCAATCGGATGTTCTGGTTTTCTATTGTATGTGCATCGGTCTTATTCATGACCTTAATGGCTTAAATGATAAAGTATCATCTAGCTTATTGGGTGATTCTTGTTTATCAGAAAGAATCAGATGTAATATAGTCAAATTAAATTGAAATTTAATGTTAATTCTTGGGAAGATCGAATGTAACGGTAATAACATATGATTTGGAAACAGGCTTGCCTTGTTTCAAGGCCGGATTCCATTTGGGCATGGTAGCAATGGCCCGTAGGACTTCCTCATCGCAGCCATACCCCAAGCCCTTTATGATTTGTTTCCTGGAAATATTACCTTTTTCATCTATCCTGATTTGAACATCGACTTTTCCATTGATATCATGCTCTAATGCAAGGGTTGGATAAACCACATTGTCTTTTAGGAATTGTTCCATTTTGGATGGGCCACCGGGAAAAGATGCCGAACGGGTAATATTGATAGTTGATGTTTCCGGTGCTTCGGGAGCAGGCCTGTTTGGAATATCGGGTTGAGGTTTTGTTTCTTTTATGGGATCTTCTTTTACTTCCTGTTGCTCTCGTTTGGTACTTGACTTCTGTATCGTATCATTGGTTTTACCTTTTTTTGATGATTTATCAACCGGTTGGTTGATATTCTGTTTGACAGGGACAACTTGAGGTTCATTTAAAGTATCTATGGGGTTGGATGCAGCTTGGTTGGTTTCAGGATCTCCCTTGAAAAAAAGCATTGTACCTATAATCAGTAAAACAAAAATGGAAGCAATAACGATTAACCCACTACGTCTCTGTTTGTTTTCTATCTGCTCCAATTGGGATAGATGGTGATCTATCCTATGGTTTTTCCCATTACTATTCATAGTTTCCCAAGTTTAGTTTGTGTTCAGCTTTGAATTAGGGATAGGTGTGGTTGGTTATTACCTCTAATTTAGACATTCTTTTTTGGAAAAGACCACCGTTTTAAGAAATTAACTTTTCGCAAACGATTCATTTACAGTTAAATATGATTGTTTTTTTACATATGTGTGGATGTGGTTTCTATATTTTGCTGATGATACAACTTCATATTGGTCATGTCCAAGGCACATAATTTTCCTAAGCCCTGCCTTGTATCAAAACAACAGCCGGCATCAATATCCAATACCCTTGAAAATCGAATATCATTGAAATTCTTCTCGATTTCAATAAAGGGAGTAGGGGTGTGGCCGTGTATTATCTTCCGCTCACCCAACCAATCGATATCCAAATCATCATACCAATCCCTTATCCAAAGCATGGAATGTTCCAGGGTCAGCGGATCTTCATTGCTGGTGAAATTCAAACCCGCATGTACCAGAATGAAATCATCATTTTCAATATAATATTCCAGATCGGCCATAAATGTTAGGTATTTATCGGGGATTTGCTTTTCAGAAGATACGCCGAAGCTGGCAAGGGTTTGTTTTCCGCCGTGGAACTGCCAACCATATGAGAGTTGGTAGTCGTTGCTGCCAATGGCGTTTTGTAGCATCTGTTCATGGTTGCCTTTGAGGCAATGTACCCGGTGTCCCTTTTCTTGCAGATCCATAATGGTATCCAAGACCCCTTTGGAGTCGGGTCCCCGATCTATATAGTCTCCTAGAAGGAATAATTGATCTGTGGATGAATATTTAATGTTATCCAGCAGTTGATGGAATGTCTTGTTACAACCATGTATATCTGAAATGGCAATATTTCTCAACCTCTTCTGTTTTTATCTTGTTAAATGTTGGGTAACCCAATATTTGGAATATCTTCCAAATAAAAGTTTATGTATATTTATGAATATGAGAGCAACAATATTCACATACTTAATAACACTCTTAATTACAATTCCGTTCCATTTTGCATCTGCCCAGCAGTCTTCGGGCAAACTGGATATTGAAGGACAATGGTTGGGGGTTATTACCCAGGAGGATGGAGGATATGCTACCTCTTATGAATTTGAATTGTTTCTGAGCCGCACAGGGAATAAACTGGGGGGGCGTTCTTATTCCCGTGTAGATGATTTATATACGATACTCGATTTGAAGGGGGAGATAAAATCGGGTATGTTGATCTATTTGGAAGAAACCAAAATTGTCGATGTCCATTTGCATGATGGTTTACATGCCTGTTATAAAAGTGCCCAACTTCGTGTGAGTTATGAAAATGGCAAATTAAAGTTAGAAGGTTTTTGGAGGGGGAATACCGAATCCGGAGCGTGTATTCCCGGCAAGGTCATTCTTTATAAAGAAAAACCCCGTGCCTGATTATTCTTTTTCTTCGAAAATGATTTTTACATTTTTATTTAAAGGGTTTAGGTGCTTTTTTAAAGTAGTGAAAAAATCTTCCCCATATTGGACATAATATGAAAGGAAATTGTCTTTCCTCTCCTGTAGATTCCCCTCCGGAAAAAGTTTCTCTTTCAGTTTTTTCATTTGATTGAGTTTCGTCTCATGTTTTCTTTTTTCTGCCTTATATATTTTCTTTTCCAAATTATCCAATCCTTTTATTGATTTGGATAATTCTGCATTGATGGATGATTTCAATGTCGGATCTGTCAGGGAGACTTTTTTAACGATTTCCTCATATATATTATTTAACCGTATTTTTTCATCTGATAAATCATTTTCCTCATCCAAAGATTTCTTTACTATGTTTTCTTCCAATAAAATTTCATTTTTCCACATATCATTCATTCCGATTTCCAATTGTTTCATTTTTTTCAAATTGGAATGATCAATCCATAAAACTGAATCCCTTCGAAGCAACATAGGGTAGGGGATATCGAAATATTCGAATTGTGTTTTTCTCTCCAGCCAATAGGACAATTCCCCACCTCCACCTATATAGGCTAGGTTGGGTAAAATATATTCCTGATAAATAGGCCTTAGGATAACATTGGGGCTGAATTTTTCAGGCGACTTATTCAGTTCATTTAGAATTCCTGTTTCATCAAAAGATAATTCCGTATTTAAGACCTTGAATTTCCCATGTTCAAAATCAATTCTGTTCCTAGAGTTTTTTCCCAGATAAAATAAATTGATCGGACGTGGAAATGCCTGTACTTTAAATCCCCTCTCCTTGATTTTTTGTTGTGTCTCCAATACCAGTTCCTGGGATTTCCTTTCTATAATTTCCTTTTTGAAAATAGGTATAGCCGATTTTTTTAAACCTGAGTGGCCGGCATCTAAAACAACCAATCCATTGTCTCCGAAAAGGAGGTTGACGAATTCCAAAGCGGAATCCCCATATTTTTCATGACGGCTAAATGCTCTTTCCAATAACGCTGTTATTTTTCCGGCATTTTCCGAGGAACCCAAAATGTTTTTTAATTGGGCAATTAAAGGGAGGATGTTTTGATTCGACATTTTAGCAACCGATCCCATTTCGTCATTTTCCCAAATTAATTTATCCCTGAAAACTTTTACATGATTGATTTCTTCAAAATCATGATCTTCCCCTCCCGACCAGAAAATCGGAATGAAATTGTAATGGTTATATTTTTGGTTTAATTGATGACATAAGTTAATAGTGGAAATTATTTTATAAATAAAATATAAAGGCCCTGTAAAAAGACTAGGTTGGTGGGCCGTAGTAATGGTAAAAGTATTTTCCTTTTCCAATAATTGGATATTCTTTTCTACTTGAGGAAAGGAAACCATTTTAGAATATTGTTCCTCTAATGCTTTTATCAGGATTTTCCGGTTGACGGTCTTTTCCGATTTGATTCGGATGATTTCTTCAAATGATTCCAATATCGGCTCATGTAAATAGAATTCCTTTAGCCTAGGATCACTATTGATATAAGCCGTGTCGTTTTTGGAAAATGAATTTGTTTTTTCGAAAGGCAGTTCAGTCAACTTCATTATCTTAAGCTTCAATAAATAAAGAGGACAAACTTAAGAATAAAAAGTTCTATTTCTTCTTATAATATTCAGCAACAACGAAAAACTGTTCGTCTATGGCCCGTAGGGCTTTTGCTACATCCTTTGAGACTACGGCAACTACCCATTTTTCATAATTCATAGGGATTCGACCCACGACTTTTACATAAGCTACATTTCCGGTAAATGAATTTTCCATACGGATAATAGTCCCGGGAGCTGCTTGGTTGTGTAGGCAATACAATCCTTCTCCACTGAAATTATCCCTACTGTCCCATTGGACTTTTCCTCGTTGTTCGATTGTCTTCCTGTGGTAATTCCGGCTCAGGAAATCTGCCTTATTCCTTTTACTTTCATTCAAAAGATCTCCCGGGGCGCCTCCCGGATATTGCCAATCCTTGTCTATGGCATCCGTCCTCATCCAACCGACATGGATTTTCTGACCGGGAATCAGTTTGGGTTCTTTCATCCCGTTATTCTTCATCAACAAATCTACATCCAATCGGAAATTCCTTTTGGCAACACCATACATGGTATCTCCTTTTTTTACGACATAACAAACCCTGGCCAGTTTTTCCCGATCCATACCGGGTTTCAATTTTCGGATAATGGATTTATTCGGAATAGGTACGATGTAGGCATTTCCAATTCTTGGTGTTTCCTTTTCAGCTTTCGGGTTGTATTCATAAAATTTCTGAAGGGTAAGGCCATAAAATTTAGAAAGGGAGTACAAGGTTTGGCCTTTGGCCAATTCATGCTTGAAAATTTTTTGCCCCCTATAATTTATTTCCAATAAAACGGTATCTTGGGGAGTCAGGTATTCCTTATCGTTTCCGGTAGCGGAAATGATATATGGAATAGTGGTGAATAGAAGAATGAATATTATGGTGTTGTGTAGTCTCACAATTTATGTTTTCACCAAAAATAGCATTCTCATTAATAAACATCAATAAATACAATGTTAATATGCCTAAAATACTAGGCGTTATCCCTGCAAGGTTCGGTTCGAGCAGATTCCCCGGGAAACCATTGACAAACATCGAGGGCTTATCCATGATAAGGCGGGTTTACTTACAATGTATGAAATCCCAATGGTTGGATGAAGTGATAGTGGCTACTGATGATACTCGGATTTATCAGGAAATAAAATCGAATTCGGGTAAGGTCATGATGACGTCCCCAACACATGAAAACGGGACCGAACGGATTGCAGAAGTAGCTTTAAAACAGAAAAATTCTGACTTTATCATTAATATACAAGGTGATGAACCTTGTATTCATCCTAAACAGATCGATGGGCTGATAAGATTCATGTTGGATAATCGGAATTATACAATCGGAACCCAATCTTTTCTTTCTATCGAAGCGGAAGAATGGGAATCGGAACATAATGTAAAAGTCGTTTTTGATAAAAACGGAAATGCCTTGGATTTTTTTAGATTGTCGAATAATAAACCTAATGATTTTAGAAAGAGGAATCATCAAATCGGATTACATATCGGACTCTATGCATTCCAAAGGAAAACATTACTTGAAATTGTAGAACTCCCTCAGACTGAAAATGAAATGAGCCTTCACCTAGAGCAACTAAGATGGATGGATCACGGTTTTGATATCGGTGTTGTACCTACGGATTATCGTTCCCCGAATGTGGATATTCCGGAAGATTTGGAAAAGGTTATCGAATTTTTAAAAGAGAATCCGAACGAATGAAATTCTGTAGCAATTGCGGTTCCGGACAATTGGAGTTCACCATTCCCGAAGGAGATAATCATAAAAGATTTATCTGTCGGAATTGCAGTGTCATCCATTATTCAAATCCAAATATCGTAACCGGGTGTCTGCCCGTTTGGGAAGATAAGGTATTGTTAGCCAAAAGAGCGATTGAACCCCGAATGGGATATTGGAATATTCCGGGTGGATTTTTGGAAAACGGTGAAACGGTTAAGGAAGGAGCTGCTCGTGAAGTCAGGGAGGAAGCCAATGCGGAAGTGATTATCAAAAACATGGTTTCCCTTTATGACATCCCCCATATCAATCAGGTCTATATTCATTTTTGGGGAGAATTGATCAATGGGGAATACTCCATCGGTCCGGAAAGTACGGAAGTCGCTCTTTTTACAGAAAATGAAATCCCTTGGAAGGAAATCGCATTCACATCATCCACATTTACGCTGAAACGTTTTTTCGAGGATCGGAACGAAGGACCGTATTCGGTCCATTTCGGGAAATTCGATTTGGAACGATGGGAGAAGCGGAAAGGAAAGTCATAATCCTGTTTTCCCTGTATAAAATCGGGATACTCTTCTTACCTTCGCAAAAAATAATAAAACATGGGATTATTAGAAGGTAAGACAGCCATCATTACAGGAGGCTCCAGAGGAATTGGTGAAGCAATTGTCAACCGCTTTGTTGAAGAAGGAGCAAAGGTGGCATTTACTTACCGTTCATCATCGGAGGCCGCTGAAAAAATCGTAAGCAGATTAGGTGCGGATAATGTCAAGGCATATCAGTCGGATGCAGCTTCCTTTTCTGATGGTGAACAATTGATTAAAAACGTTTTGGCGGATTTCGGCAAGATAGATATTCTCGTGAATAATGCCGGTGTGACCAAAGATACCTTACTGATGAGGATGTCGGAACAAATGTGGGATGATGTGATCAATATCAATCTGAAATCTGTTTTCAATTTAACGAAGAATATCATGCGGCCGATGATGAAGGCCCGTGGTGGTTCGATAATCAATATCAGTTCGGTAGTGGGGATCATGGGAAATGCCGGTCAGGCCAATTATGTGGCATCCAAATCCGGAGTGATCGGATTTACAAAAACGATAGCCAAGGAAGTCGGTTCCAGGAATATCCGATGCAATGCCATTGCTCCCGGATTTATAGAAACCGATATGACAGAAGAATTGGATGATAGTACAAGGGAGGCATATCTGAATAATATCCCATTAAAAAGATTGGGGAAAGGAGATGAAGTAGCGAATGCCTGTGTTTTTCTGGCATCCGATTTGTCTTCCTATATCTCCGGGCAAACGATTAATGTCTGCGGTGCATTATGCTGTTGATGTTTTCATCCCATTAAGGAAAATTACATGATAGCTTTCGAAAAATACATATTGGATAACGGCCTTAAAGTCATTATCCATGAAGATTCCAGCACGCCGATGGTTGCTGTGAACATCCTGTACAATGTAGGCTCAAGGGACGAGTCCTCGCAGAAGACCGGTTTCGCACATCTGTTTGAACATCTGATGTTTTCAGGTTCGGCCAATGTGAAGGACTTCGATGTGCATATGCAGATGGCCGGAGGGGATTGCAATGCTTTTACCAATAACGATGTTACCAATTTCTATGATCTCGTTCCGGCCGAAAATGTGGATACCGTTCTTTGGTTGGAAGCCGACAGGATGGCATCTTTGAATATCAACGAGCGTTCACTCGAAGTCCAACGAAAGGTCGTATTGGAAGAATTCAATGAAACCTGCCTTTCCGTTCCGTATGGGGATGCTTGGCATCGGATAGCTGAAACGGCCTACAAGGAACATCCCTACCGCTGGCCCACTATCGGCATGGTACCCCAACACATTGCCGATGCGGAATTATCGGATGTAAGCACTTTTTATCATTCCTTTTATGCTCCTAATAATGCGATATTGGTTTTGGCCGGAAATGTGGATAAGGAGAATATTCGTGAAAAAGTGGAAGAATATTTCGGAAATATTCCTTCACATCAAATACCCGAACGGAGATTACCCGAAGAGCCATCCCAAACCGATTACAGGAAAAACATGATTGAATCGGATGTCCCATTGAATGCTTTGTATATGGCATTCCATATGGTTTCTAGAAACCATCCCGGTTTTTATGTGATAGATTTGATTTCGGATATTTTGGGGAGTGGCGACTCGGCACGCTTACATCGTACCCTTCGGAAAAAGAAACAATATTTCCTGGAAATAGATGCCTATATCACCGGGAGTTTTGATCCGGGCCTATTGGTGGTTGAGGGAAAGGTACAGGATCATATTGATTTGGAAAAAGCTGAAAAATCCATTTGGGATGAATTGGAAAAAATCAGAAAAGGGGAAGTCACAAAACAGGAATTGGAAAAATACAAGAATAAAGCCATCAGCGGATTGATATTCAATGAATGCAATCTTT
>JAHDFN010000130.1 GCA_020628145.1 Saprospiraceae bacterium
CATAACTACGTTCTAGTTTCCTATCGGTTAATTTAATTCGTACTCCTAATGGGAAATCCCCTTCCATCGGAAAATAATCATCATGGTGGGGATCCGGTTCTAATCCTAGGAATTCCCCGACATACCTAATGGTAGAGAAGGTATCGCCCAGGATTACTTCATGATTAATATAGGACAGCGAATCTTCTTGCTGTTTGGCATATTCAGGATCGGTTTCTGCCCGGGGTAGAGAAGCCACATGTGTAAAGACATCCTTGCCCAAATAGTGCTTGGTGGAGGGATTGGAAGCGGCTACCTTTTGGAATGTTTTTTCGTAAATGATATTGGGATACAGATTGAATTCTTCAACGATCCGACCATCCGACTGAATATCTCTTTTTTTATAATTGACGGTAAAAGTCCTATTGAATCCTTCTATGGTATCTTTGACATAGGTGACCTCGTAACCCTTCATGATCATGGGTTTGTTCTTGATCAGAAGGATATTCCGTGAATAATCCTCTTCGGTGAATCCTTGGATGATTCCCCTTTGAGCAAAGGTATTGGTAGAAATATGATGCTTGTTCAACCCGGAAATAAGGGAACCGATGATCATCAGTCCAAAGCCCATATGGGACAAGGCGGAGCCAACCATTTTAAGATTGGTTCTGATGGTGGTAAGGATATAATCCAAATTGGATACGACGGCATACCAGCATCCGAATGTCAATACATAATATTGCCAGGCATGCATTTCAATAACATAGGCGGAAAGGATGGTTAATATGATAGATAAAACCGTTGCAATGGCCGTATGGAAAAGGAATTTGTTTTTCCACGCCGGGAAATTGGTTTCCTTGTATCTTAGGAATTGGCTCATGCTGGATAAAAGACCGATGAAAAGAGCTACCCACATTTGGAATTTATTGTGGTGGCCTACCGCATCGGCGGGAGCAGCCCTGTGCAAATCGCTGTAATCCCCTCCGGTCATCCAAGCAAAACCATCCAGTATCTTATTATAAACCGGGATGGATGTAGTGAGGGAAATCAGTAAGACTGAAATCAGTAAGACCAATGAACCGATAAACATCCAGAACTCCTTGGAGTAAAGGGATTCCTCCCTTTCGGGTTCGGGAATGGCTTTTCTGTTTTTAAAGAAAAGATATAGGCCTATGCCGGTGAAAAAGACCAATCCCAAGACCAAATGCCATTCTAATCCCAATTCGGTGAAAGCATGTACGGATGTATCGCCGAGGACGCCACTCCTTGTCAGAAATGTAGAATAGAAAACCAGAATATAGGAAAAGAGATAGAAAAGGAATGTCGATTTGATGGAATGCCCCGTCGCTTTGGCAACTAGATTCATATGGACACCGGCCATTAAGACGATCCAAGGCACCAAAGACATATTCTCAACGGGATCCCAAGCCCAATATCCTCCAAAACTCAAGGCTTCATAAGCCCATGCACCACCCATTAGAATGCCTGTTCCCAAAATGGTGGCTGAAAACAAGGCCCAGGGAAGGACGGGTTTCAGCCATTCCTTGTATTCCTTGATCCAAAGGGCTGTTGCTGCATAACAAAACGGGATGGTTACCGATGCAAAGCCGAGGAACAGGGTAGGTGGATGTATGGTCATCCAATAATTCTGTAGAAGAGGATTGAGTCCGCTGCCTGAAATCTTGGTCAGATAATCTGCTTGGTTGAATAAGGGGATATTCATCGTATCCCTCAACATGACAAATGGATTAATACCTATCCGAGTGTCTCCGAAATACATGCCCAACAGAAAAGAAGCCAATACGGCCTGAATAATGCAAAGGAACATCATGAGTCCGTTTTCCCATTTCCCCCTGTTGCGGGATAGGATGACGATACCTAAGATGACATGCCAGAACATCCAAAGCAGAAAACTGCCTTCCTGTCCTTCCCAGAAAGCGGATAGGATGTATCTCATCGAAAGATCGTCGGAAACATGGTTGAAGGCATAGGCATATTCGTAATGCTTATTCACCATTATATAGAAAATAAGTCCTATGACAGCAAATACACTGATGCCGTGGAAAAGGAAAGCGAACCGCCCTATTTTTTTCCAAGCGAGTGATTCATCAAGATGTTTTCTTTTTTCTGCAAAAAAATATGCGGTGACCGCTAATAATGCAGCAATGAAATTGGTAATGATGAAAAAATGGCCTAAACGGCCCAGCCATAAATTTTCGCCGATATATTCTATGCCTTCCATGTAAATGGTTTTGAGGATCGTTTAGATTTCGCTTCTTACAAAAATCTCTTCATCCTTATACTTGGAAGGACATTTGAGCAACATATCCGAGGCGACGAAGTTTTCGCCGACCATCTTTCCCGTAAGGACGATTTTTTCGGATTTGTTGAAATCCTGTGGTTTGGCAGCATTCATGACGACTCTTTTTTCTTGTCCATCCTGATCCTTCATATGGAAAGAGAAAAGATTCGGATCTTTTTCAGGATCATATTCTACCTGCTTTTCTTTGACAAGCACACCGACGACCTTGACCAATTCATCAGGATGTTTTAATGAATCTCCGAATGTGCTGTAACGACTCATATCTCCGAAAGCACTGAATAGGGCGAAAATGCCAATGGCTATGATAATGATGGCTATGATGTGTCCTCTTTTCATTGTTAATGCTATTTTCCAAATTATAACGGAAATTGTACACCTTCGGATTTTACAAAATGGGTCTAAATTCCGAATGATCGTGCATTTCACCGCAAAATTATGTTTTTTTGTGGTTAACGCAGAGTTGATATCGATAAATCGATATGTATCATTGATACTATTTTCAGAATAAATGTTGCACGAAGCCGTCATAGAACTAAAGGATTGCTCCATTTTCCAAGCGGATTATGAAGTATTGAAGGATGTTGATCTAACCATCAATAAAGGCGAATTTATTTATTTGGTAGGAAAAACGGGAAGCGGAAAGTCTTCATTCCTCAAAACTTTATACGGGGCATTATCCCTTAAAAAAGGTAAAGCAACCGTTTGTGATGAGGATTTGAAAAAACTGAATTGGAAAAACATTTCCAATCTTAGAAGGAAAATAGGTGTCGTTTTTCAGGATTTCAATCTTTTGACCGACCGTACAGTAGATGAAAACCTCAAATTCGTTTTGAAATCTACCGGATGGAAAGACAAGAAGGAAATGGAGGCCCGGATAGAAACGGTACTTACATCCGTAGGATTGAAAGGGAAGGGATGGAAGTCACCCCACCAATTATCAGGTGGTGAACAACAAAGGGTGGTCATCGCAAGGGCCTTACTCAATACTCCCTTGTTATTATTGGCTGATGAGCCTACGGGAAACCTCGATCCCGAAACGGCTGACGATATTGTACGGCTGATCCTGGAAATCTGTAAGAAAGAACGGGTAGCCGTTATTTTTGCTACCCACAATTATAATATTCTGGAAACTTACAATGGCAGGGTCGTTCGTTGCCAAAATGGAAGACTTTTGGATGAAAAGAATCATTTGGTTTAAGCCAATCGAATGTCCTCTTTAATTCTTGGAAGGGAATTTGACAATGGTGAACCAATAATCCTGAAGGGTCTGGATTACTGTTCCGAACTGTTTGAAATCGACGGGTTTCCTGATATAGCTACTGGCTTGTAATTGATAGCTTTTCAGGATGTCTTCATCTGCATTTGAAGTCGTGAGGACGATAACCGGGATCATTTTCAAGTCATCATTGCTTTTAATATCTTTTAATACATCCTGGCCGTTCATTTTGGGCATGTTTAAATCCAATAGGATTAAATCAGGTCTTGGGACATCTTCATGTCCATTTCGTTTGTATAGGAAATCCAAGGCATCCTGTCCATTCTTAACCACATGGAGACGGTTCATGATCTTTCCACGTTCGAAGGCCTTTTTTGTCAGAATGATATCTCCTTCATTATCTTCTACTAAAAGTATTTCTATTGGCAATCCCATATTATAATCATTTAAGAGTGATGTCTTATCCAAAACGTATTATTATTTGCAATTTAGTTATTTTCTAATTCAATATCCGGATTTAATAGGTGTCATTCATGATTATCCAAATTCTTGGAAATGGTGAAATGGAATGTCGTTCCCTTACCGACTGTTGAATCCAATCCGATTTCCCCTTTGTGGTAGTTGATGATTTTTTTACAAATTGAAAGTCCTATGCCTGTTCCTGAATATTCTTCCTTCCTGTGAAGTCGTTTGAATAATTCGAATATCTGTTTTTGATATTCAGGTGCAATTCCTATGCCGTTATCACTGATTGAGAAATTCCAATATTTTTTTTCTTCTTTAAAATCAATATCTATTTTCGGTTGTATTGATTCATTGAATTTTAATGCGTTATTGATAAGATTATAAAAAATAATACCTATTTGTCCGGGAACGCAGATTATCGAAGGTAAGACCGGTTTATTGATGATAGCGTTTTTCTGATCGATTATCATGGACAAATCCGTGAGTTTTTCATTTACGATTTTATCCAAATCGACCTTTTCATAGCTGTGGTTCTTTTTTCCTAATCTGGAATATTGTAATAATTCTTCGATTAAAACACTCATCCGGGTCACACCATTGACAGCGTACCCGATATATTCTTTTCCTTCATCATCCAACTTGTCATTGTACTCTTCTTCCAATAGCTGAACAAAATTCCCGACCATTCTTAATGGTTCCTGTAAATCATGTGAAGCGACATAGGCAAATTGTTCCAAATCTTCATTGGAACGAGTCAATTCCAAATTGGATTTTTCCAAAGAGATGGTTCTCTCTTTCACTTTTTGTTCAAGGGAATGATTCAGTTCCGTAAGATTTTCCTTGGCATCATGTAGTTCATCCTCATATTTGTTTTTTTCCGTTTCATATACCCAGATGATACCACAGATGGAAGTGGTTGTCAATATCCCAACGATTAAGAAATAATTGGGTTCTCCTACCTTTGCCCCTTCAAGGAATGATATTCCATAAGTGGTTTCCAATGTGAAGTAAACGATATAGAAAAGGATCAGTACAGCAGTCCAGAAAAGACCTGCCCTTTTTCCTGCCAAGAGGAAAGCAATAAGCGGAGACATGATACAATAAGCCAAATCCATAGAATATATCCCACCACTTTGCGTACTCAGTCCACCGAGGACGAACATCAGCAAAAAGGCTAAACCGTGACCTCCGTATTTCAAGGAACCGGTCATATAAATGAGAAATGAAACGAGGGCTAACAATAATGTGGACCAGCCGAAAGGCATATCGGTGTCGATGACCAAAACAATACAGAGGATATAGGACAATGTCAGAATCAGCCACAACACGACTAGGAAAGACATCAGAATTTTAGCTTTCCTGAAATCAGCAGGATTTTTCTTGAGTTTTTCGGGGACGAGGATGTCCAATATGCCTTTGGATGATTGATGGTTCATTGGCTCATTCGGATGTTGAGTTTTCTATAACGAGTTTTTTAGGGAGATTGAAGTAAAAGGTCGTTCCTTTGTTTTCTTCGGATTCAAAGTAAATGTCTCCCTTGTGGTGATGTATGATTTTCTTACATAAGGATAACCCAATTCCCGTACCGGAATATTCTTCTTTTGCGTGTAATCGTTTGAATAATTCGAAAATCTGTTCCTTATAGGATTGGGAAATACCTATTCCGTTATCGCTGATTTCAAATAGCCATTCGTCACCTTTATCCTGATAACCGACCCTTACGACCGGAGAATCGGAATTATTAAATTTTATACCATTGTGTATAAGATTGTAAAATACGATACCCAACTGCCGGGGAATACAACGTACCTTAGGCAAGACATCTACCCTGATGGTTGCGTTTTTGGAATCTATCAGGTTCTTAAGGTTTTTTAGTTTTTCCTCCAATATGTCATTCAAGTCAACATATTCGACTTCCAAACCTTTTCTGCCGACCCTGGAATATTGCAGTAGGTCTTCAATCAGGGAAGACATACGGGTAACTCCATCCACTGCAAAATTGATATAGGATTTACCGTCATTATCTAACTTTTCAGCATATTCCTCTTCCAATAATTGTACAAAATTCCCGACCATCCTCAAGGGTTCCTGAAGATCGTGGGAAGCGGCATAGGCGAATTGTTCCAAGTCGGCATTGGATCTTTGTAATTGTAGATTCGAAGAATGGAGGGAGTGGGTTCTTTCTTTTACCTTCTTTTCCAAAACCCGGTTACTATTTTCCAATTCATTCCTTTTGGTTCCCAATGCCTTAATAAGTTTGGTCTTTTCATTTTCATAAATGAAAATTGTGGCTAGGATCATGAAAAAGAGAAAAGAGATGGAAAAGTAATAATACTTAGAATCAAATATCAAAGCATCCTTAATCATGGATTCTTCACTCAAATTCTCCAGATAAAATAAATATCCCAAAGCCGATAATGTAATAAAAGACCATATAAGCCCTGTCCATTTATTTCCTCCCAGAAAGGAGAGTATGGACCCCAATAATAACCATAAGGTATCATCCGAATAAAGACCGCCCGTACCTAGACAGACCGGAAATAGGAATATGAAGATCAGACCACCCAATAAATGACCGGATATGTGGAATGACCCTGTCTTTCTGAAAATGAAAAGTAAAATCAGGGTTATCACTATTGCAGATCCAAAGGGGAAGTTGTTGGTCGTTTCAATATTAAAGGAACTCAACCACATGATAAAAGTCCCAATAATGATAAAAAGAAAAAGTAAGACAACCGTTCTTCCCTTCCGCTTGTTTTCCGGAGCCTGATTGAATTTTTCCGAAAGGAAATAATCGAGTATCTTTCCTAAAGAAGGCATACTTTATATTACGGTTTTCTCTTGATTTTTAGGTAATGTAAAGTGAAATGTAGTCCCTTTACCCAATTCCGATTCAAACCATATTTTACCGCCGTGTAGATTGATGAGTTTTTTACAAATGGCTAAGCCAACGCCACTGCCATCCAAATCCGGACGGGTATTCACCCTTTTGAGAATTTCAAATACGGTTGATTCATGTTCGTTGGGGATACCCAGGCCGTTATCCCTTATTTCTATTTTATCATGTTTCTTCCTGTTGACAATGGAAATATGGATGGTTGGTGGTTTGCTGTTATTGTATTGAATGGCATTTTTGATGAGATGATAGAAAACCAGCCCGATATGTTTGGGATCGCCAAACATCTTGCCCGCCGATTCGATCTCAAGTTTTACATTTTGTTTTTCCATGATTTCCCTCAATTTATAAGCTTGGAGAAATACGATGTCCTCGCCGATCAATTTCTGAGCCTTTATCTCTGCCCTGCAAGCCCGGTTATACATGAGCAAGTCATTGATGAGGTATTGGACCCTCTGCGAACCGTCTATGACGAATTGGAAATAGGTTTTGGCTTCTTCATCCAATTTATCCTTGTATTCGCTTTCCAGTAATTGTGCAAAATTACTGACCATCCTCAAAGGTTCGTTCAAATCGTGTGAGGTGACATATGCAAACTGTTCCAACTCCTTATTGGATTCGGATAGCTGAGTGATTTTGGCCTTCAAAGCTGCCTCCTTTTTCTTGATGGAAGTAATATCTGAGAAAAGAGCTACGATGTCGTAATTCTTGATTAAAGGGAAATCCCTCCTCATTTCAACAAGGAAGTACCTGTCATTCAGTTTGATTTCACATTGGGCCGCCTTTCCTTCGATAGCATCTTTGGCCGCTGTGGAAAGAACCGGGTATTCGCCAAATAAATCGAATACGTTTTCTGCGGTTCCATGTTTGCGGAACCGAGTAAGCAACTCATGGGATGAATATTGGATTTTACCATCTAAACCGAATCCCAAGATATCGGAAGAATAACTTTTTTCTGTGGATGTCATTCGGTTTTACAGTTCATAGTTTAGTTTTCAATTCGGCTGGCATTTTGCGTGTATTGCTATTCGGACAAATTAAATTCCCATTCCTAGTACATGATAATATAAATATGGTATCCGTTCAAATTTTAAGGATTTAAATTCTATGAATGGGATATTATTCCAATTAAATGAAAGAATAATGGGCAGGATTACATTAGTTATTACATTTTCCCATAAAGGGGTTGGGAAAATCAAAATGCATTTCAAAATTATGAATTTCTTTTCAATCCTCATTGGAATTTAACTTATCTAATAAAATCCTTATTTGATTTTGTTAGCGAAAATTCGCTAATTTGTGTTGGAGTTTGTATTTTAGTCTCAGATTTTTCTAACCAAAAAAATAGATGATGGGTAGGTATATGAGTATGGAAACACTGAAATTCCTGTTACATGATGTACATGATGTTTCAGAATTGTTCCAATATGATTTCTTCAGTGATTATGATAAGGAGGGAGTGGATATCCTTTTGGATTCGGCCAAGGATTTATCCGATAAGGTGTTTTATCCCAATTTCCGTGAGATGGATGAAAAACCTGCCAAATATGAAAACGGTTCCATTGTAGTGCATCCTGCAATCGGCGATATGATAAAAGGATATGCGGATTTAGGCTTGATCAGTGGTGTTTTCGATTATGATAATGGAGGGATGCGGCTCCCCGGGATGTTACTCAGTAGTTGTAACCATATTTTCGAATCTGCCAATAATTCCGGGGTCGGGTATATGGGACTGGCAACAGGAGCAGCCAACCTGATTGTCACTTTCGGAAGTGAGGAATTGAAAAACCGTTTCGTTCCTAAGATGTTGACCGGAGAATGGATGGGGACGATGTGCCTGACAGAACCACAGGCGGGTAGTTCATTGTCTGATGTAACGACTTCGGCGACTCCACAAGGAGATGGGTCTTATCAGATCAAAGGACAGAAAATCTTCATCTCGGGAGGGGACCATCAGTTTGGTGAGAATTTCATCCACTTGGTATTGGCTCGGATAGATGGAGCTCCTTCAGGAACCAAAGGAATCTCTCTTTTCGTCGTTCCTAAATTGATGCCCGGTGAAGGAGGTTCATTCTCCGATAATGATGTCATAACAGCAGGAGATTTCCAAAAGTTGGGACAAAAGGGATATTGCACAGCCCATTTGGTCTTTGGAGAAAATGATGCCTGTACCGGTTATTTGGTCGGAGAGGCTCACCAAGGACTGAAATACATGTTTAAAATGATGAATGAAGCAAGGATTGAAGTTGGAATTACGGCGACTTCGACGGCTACCGGGGCTTATTATTCATCCTTACAATATGCGAATGAACGCCCTCAAGGACGAAGAATCCAGCGTTCGGGTAAGAAAAATGTGGAAGCGGATCAGACCCTGATCATCAATCATCCGGATGTGAGAAGGATGCTGATGTTACAAAAGGCAGTCGTAGAGGCTTCACTCAGTTTGATTCTCGAATGTTCCAAGGCCGCAGACTTACATCGTGCGGCAGATGGGGAAGTGGCTGAAAACAGCCATTTGTTACTGGAATTATTAACCCCGATTGTCAAGACATATCCGTCGGAAATGGGGGTCACTTCCATCAATAATGGACTCCAGATATTGGGAGGGTATGGATTTACTTCTGATTTTCCTTTGCAGCAGTATTATAGGGATATCCGAATCTGTGCCTTGTATGAAGGAACAACCGGAATACAGTCCTTGGATCTGCTGGGGCGAAAAGTCCCCATGAAAAACGGCAAGGCCCTACAGTTGTTATTGGCGGAAATACAGGATACACTCAAAGCGGCTTCTACCTTTGATGATTTCAAACCTTATGTGAAGGATTTGGCTGAAAAACTGGAAATGACCCAGAAAGTTCTGGGAGAACTGATGCCTTTTGCGATGAAAGGAGAGTACGAAAGATTCCTGATGGATGCGAGTATTTTCATGGAGTTCACTAGCACGATAGTCATCGGCTGGCAATGGTTGAAAATGGCGGTTGCAGCCAAGCAGGCATTGGTGGCCGGCAAACAGGAGTATCCAGAGTCATTCTACGAAAGTAAAATCCTCACCATGCGTTTCTTTTATAAATATGAAATGCCCAAGACATTGGGATTGATGGAAACCATGTTGAATAATGAAGTATTGACCATTAAGGAGGAAGAAAAAAATATGGTGTTTTAAATCGGCATCATAATGAAAATGATATTTGCTAAGGGAATCCTAATTAGGATTCCCTTTTTTGATAGGAGGAATATCCATAATTCCGTAATATTGCGGAATGAGAAAACAACCTGTCATTTGGATATGGGTTTTAATCTTGTTTTCGGGCTGTTTTGAAATCAAAAGGGAAATAGCCGCCCCGGAGATCGTAATAGAAGAAGATACCCTTCCTCCCCCTCCGGTATGTAAGGAAGATTCCCTTATGGTATTATTGGCCGAGCGGGATAAATTGATCGACTCCTTGGAAATCGTGGCCATTTCCCTCAGTCAGATGATGGAAGATACATTGGGGCCTAATCGGGTGGCTTTGGATTCCGTTACCAAAATCATGTATGATAATGACTGGCGACCATTCCAGGATGTGAATACGGTGTATCATTCCATTTTCGAAAATCCGGATTACACTTCCGACGGTTTTGATTTTCCAGTGGGAAAACCGGACGGTGATGGTTATTATGTCGCTCGTAGGTTTATGCAGAATAACCATTTGGGAGACGATTTCAATGCCCGTACCGGCGGTGATACGGATTTGGGAGATAAGGTTTATTCCATTGCCAATGGATATGTTTGCTTTGCCATGGATTTGAAAGGAGGCTGGGGTAAGACTGTCAGAATCGTGCATAAAATGATGGATGGTCGGTATGTGGAATCCCTTTATTCCCATTGTGATATGATTTATGTGAAAAGAGGGCAGTATGTGAAAAGAGGTGATTTGATAGGAACTATAGGTACTGCACATGGGCAGTATCCCGCCCATCTCCACCTGGAACTCCGTACTGAAATCAATATGCCTTTGGGTACGGGATATTCCAATTATCCCGATGGTTATGTCGCTCCGACTTTATTTATCCGGGATAATCGACCAAGGTGGTAAGATTTTTGCTTTTTTATCGTTATAAATTCCCAAACAGAGTATTGATTTTAATAACTAATCTTTACATTAGCATTTTAACACATAAGTGTTTTTACCCAGGCACAAAAACTAGCTCAATCGAAACTATTAATAATCGGACATGAACTGGTATTTTTTGCTTATTCCCTTTCTATTATCTGTATCTATTACCTCAGATGATTACATTGATTATTCCTATCCGGATAGGATGCCGAGGGCATTCGGAAAACTCAAGGAACGAATCGGTAAACTGGATAGTCTTCCTACTTATATGCAGGGGGAAGGTATTTATGAACCACCTATTGATTTGACAGGATATGGTTCTGCTGATGATTACTTCGATAGTGTTTTCGAAGGTAATTGGCAATACATGGCTGCCGGATATGATTTTCCGGTAGGTAAACCCAACGGAAGGGGTTATTACGTGGCTCAGAAATTCATGCAATCCGGTCATCTAGGGGATGATTTTAATGCCAATACCGGAGGTAATACGGATTTGGGACATCCGATTTATTCCATTGCCAGTGGAGTAGTGGTTTTTTCCAAAGATATTGGCGGTGGCTGGGGTAACGTCATTCGTATTATCCATAAAAATACGGATAAGACCTATACGGAGTCCTTGTATGCACATTGTGATAAAAGATTGGTCAAGTATGGTCAATTTGTAGAAAAGGGAGAAAAAATAGGAACTATAGGGACAGCCGATGGTCAATATAAGGCCCACCTTCATCATGAAATCAGAACGGAGGTCAATATGCCCTTGGGTAAGGGATATTCCCGGAATCCTACGGGATATGTCGCTCCAACGATGTATATTCGTTCCCATCGTCCCCGTTGGTAGGGACAGGGATATGTTTCGGAATTTAAAAAGCCATATCAGTAATTTTTATCAGCTCACTTCCTTACATTATAGGAGGCAGATGCTTTTTTGTATAATCTTGTTTCAGTTTTTTTCTTTTTCCAATTCTTTTGGACAATCGGATTGCAGGAAATTCAAGAAAGGTCGTTTTTATTATGAAGGGGATAACAATCGGGCATATCTGATTCGACGTAGTGGTCGGAAGCAGATAGAATGGGATTTATCTGTGGGTACAAAAATCACTACGGATTTGCTTTGGTTGGGTGATTGTAATTATCAATTGATTTATTCGATGGAAGAAAGTGGAGAGGATACCATTTCCGCATTACAGAAAATTCCCGTTTTTATCGAAATCAAAAAAACGGATGAATCCGGATATGATTTTGTTATTTCGGGTTTTGATGATTTGATACAATTTAACGGAAGGATGACGAAAATAAATCGAAAAAAACTTCGCCGTTTATTGAAAGGTGTGAGAGAATAAAAAAGCTATAA
>JAHDFN010000131.1 GCA_020628145.1 Saprospiraceae bacterium
GCCTTGGTCACATGTTCTACTATGAAACCCTCGCTGATGGTATTCACGCCGGGTAAGGTTCCTTTCTTAAACATCGCACTCGTCATATTCAATATCGCAATGGAGGCCACGGCAGCCTTCCTATCCGGTTTGGCCTGCCTGTCCCAATTTTTCAATAATCGGATGGAAGGTGCGAGTTTTGGATATTTGGCCGAATCCAGATTGAACATCAGATCCAGATTCTGCATAGGACTCGAATACAAAGGGTCCATATACCCCACATCATATTTGATGGCCTTGAAATCATCATAATCCAATTTGTCCTTCTGTTCCATGAGATAACGGGTGCGTACCCCCCTGTTATTTTCCTTGGTCTGGAATCCGAAGGTGATATCGTAATCTTCAGGCTCAGGACTATCCGAAGCCGATGTACTATAGAAAGGAGAATTATTAGTGTTGTAAATATATCCCGAAGGAGGATTGGTGACCTGTGGATGGGATGAAATAGGGTGCATCTCATCTCCCCAAATCAATTCGGATTTGTTACCCGGCAAAACCTTTTGCCAATTATATGCCTTATCCCGGTAGGGGAATTGCCCTAGACTGATATAAAAAAGATTCCCTTCCTTATCCGCATAAACGGTATTCGTACCGGGAAGCAGTTGCATTTCAATCGCTTCCTTGAACTCCTTCAGATTCTTAGCCTTATTCATGGCAAACCACTGCATAGAGGAACGGACATCCATATTGGCCCGGAAACGGATGGCATAAAACCCGTCCTTATTCTTAATGACAATACCGTGTTTGGAAATATAGAATTTCTTTTTGATGGGAATTTTGATAAAGCCTAATTTGACTTTGAATTTGATGGGATATTCCTCCAGGTTTTCCCATTTGCCATCCAATTCGTATTGTAATTTCTTCTTGGGATTCATTTTGAGTTTGTAAACATCCACATGATCCGGATAATTGATGGTATGGCACCAACCCAAATGCTTATTCGTTCCGATGAACATACACATTCCTCCGGGAAATGTACCGCCATGAATATTGATACCGCTTTCCTCGCTGTTGATATGGGCTTCATACCAGGAATAAGGCCCCTCCAATGGTTGATGTGAATTGACGGCGAGATAAGTGCTTCCATCGGCAGATTTATTGCCATTGATGGCAAAAGCATTGGAACCGGCAGTCTGGGGTGTCTCATGGATATCCAGATTGTCATTAAAAGCCCACAATATCGGGATGTGTACATTGGATATGATGGAAGTTCCCAGAATATGGGCGGCAATCACATCCGTTTTGGTAATGGGAAAGACATTCTTGATTAACATCTGCTCGGGGTGCAAGGAAGCAAATTCATTAACTGCCTGTACATAGGCATCGAACAATTTATCAAATTCCGGAGGAAAGGTCTTATCATGATACAACACTTTTGCCTTATCCCTTGCCTGAACCAAATGAGCCAGGACATCCATAACTGCTCCGTCCTTACCTTTGATTTCCCCTAGTCTGCCTAAAGTAGCCAGGTAATTCTCCTGTACGGATTTGAAATCGTCCTCACAGGCGGCCCAGGCCAAGCCATAAACCATATCTGCATCGGTTTTACCATAAATATGTGGTATCCCGAAAGGGTCACGGATGATGGTTACATCTGCATGTTTGACTTGGGCAAAAAGGTTGTTGAATTGTACAATCAGGAGTAAAAGGGAGGTACATGAAAGTCTTCTGAACATTTTTGACGATGGATTTCGGCGTTTCGCCGTATTTTTTTAGATGTAATAAACTTGATTCCGAATTTTAGCCATACAATTTAATTCGTAATCAAGCCTAATATGTAAATACCGATTTTCGGTGTGTAAAAATACCACAGACAAAGGTAACAATCTGTCTCTAAGAAGAACTATATGTTGAAATAGATAGGTTAATTACGTAAATAACCTTAAAAGCAATACTCGAAGTGTTAAATATCCCTAAAAACGTTAAAATATTCCTAATGCAGACGACACATTCTGTGATAAATGTATCTATTAACGTTAGAAGGTAAATTGAATTAACACACACCAAAAATCAAAAACAATGACTAGGGAAGAATTTTTCAACAAACTCAATGCAAATGCCAACACCATCCAATCGGTGGCAGCGGATTTGACAAGAAATCATGATGAGGCACACAAACTCTATCTTGAAACGATATACAGAGCTTTAAAGGATCTGGGGAGTGCCGCCGACTACAGAGGTTTCAGGGCTTGGTTGGTCATAACCATGAGGAATGTTTTCTGGAATGATTTCAGGTATGCTGCCTGATTATCATCCGTTTCGGCATAAAATTTGGATTTAATACGATATAAAAATTGCGTTTCATACCGTAAGATGGGAGCGATTCTTGATGAGGATTCGCTCCTTTTTCTATTTTCCCCGTCTTAATGGAAACATATATGAAACAATACATATTTACAATCGTTACATATCAAGTAATTTGATAAATTTGCGTTGCTGTAAAAAAAATCATATATAAGGCACGATTTTCCCTATTGAAAAGGGAATAGCTAACTGATAACTGATAATCATCCATGACAAAATTCAAATCTGATGTAGAGGCCATAGACGCTTTGGCCCAATCCTATAAAGACCTGAGTTCCGAAATCGGAAAAATCATCATCGGACAGGAGGAAACCGTAAAATCCGTCATCATATCCCTCTTCGCCAACGGCCATAGTTTATTGGTGGGAGTACCGGGCTTGGCCAAAACGCTTTTGGTGAGTACCATAGCCGAAGTGTTGGACTTGGATTTCAAGAGAATACAATTTACTCCTGACCTGATGCCGACCGATATTATCGGTTCCGAGATTCTAGGTGATGACCGTAAATTCCAATTCACCAAAGGACCTTTGTTTTCCAATATCGTCCTTGCAGACGAGATTAACCGTACACCTCCCAAAACGCAGGCGGCACTGCTGGAAGCGATGCAGGAACGATCTGTAACAGTAAATGGTGTAAGGCATGATTTACCTAAACCGTTTTTCGTATTGGCTACACAGAATCCGATAGAACAGGAAGGAACTTATCCGCTTCCCGAAGCACAATTGGACCGTTTCATGTTCAATATCAAATTGGATTATCCTTCCTATGAAGAAGAGTTGGAAGTAGTTCGGGGAACTACCACGGATAAAAAGGTAGAATTGAATAATATTCTCTCCGGAGAGCAGATCCTTTCATATCAGAATCTAATCCGTAAGGTACCGATTAGTGATAATGTATTGGAATATGCTGTCGGTTTGGCTACGAAGACCCGTCCCGGAACGCAAAGAGCAACGGATTCGGTCAATAATTATATATCATGGGGTGCCGGGCCGCGTGCTTCCCAATATTTGGTATTGGGTGCGAAATGTCACGCTGCCATCAATGGCAAATATTCTCCGGATATTGAAGATGTTCAGGCCATCGCCAATTATGTACTGAGACATAGGATCGTAAGGAACTATAAGGCAGAAGCCGAAGGAATGACGGAAGAAAAAGTAATTGCTACATTGTTCTAGGTAATAAAATCTGCTTTTTTGGAAATCCCATCGGTTATCCGATGGGATTTTTTATTATGGGTTGACTACCTTTGAGACATGATGGAAATAGGAAAATTTAAAGAACTGGTCGCATATCGGAATGAACCTCAGGGTTGGTACTTGGTGGATGAAACCGGAGACGAAGTTTTATTGCCGAATAAATTCATCCCGGAAGGGATGGAAAAAGGGGATGAAATCAACGTATTCATATTCTTGGATAACGAGGAACGAATCACGGCAACGACACAGATACCCAAGATAAATCTGAATGAATTCGCATTATTGGAAGTCATGGAAGTGAACAGGGTAGGGGCTTTTGTCGATTGGGGACTGGATAAACAACTGCTGATTCCTTTCGCACAACAGAGCAATAAAATGGTTGTAGGACGAAAATACATCGTCTATTTGAAAATCGATCAGGTAACCAACCGTTTAATAGGTTCTAATAAAATCAATAAATTCCTGAACAATGATGATTTGGAATTATCTGTTGGAGATGAGGTAGATTTAATTATTGCAGATGAAACCGATTTGGGTAGGAATGTAATTATCAATCATAAACATAAAGGACTGATTTATCACAATCGGATTTTTCAGAAATTGAAATACGGTGGTTTAACTAAGGGGTTTGTACATGAAATAAGAAACGATAATAAAATCGATATCGTTCTTGAAAAACAAGGATATGAAAATGTAATTGACGATAATTCTCAAAAATTATTAAAATACTTGGAAAATCATGAGGGTTATATGCCTTACACGGATAAAAGCGATCCTGAAGATATCCGGATGGTGTTTCAAATGAGTAAGAAGAATTTTAAAAAATCAATTGGATCTTTATATAAGAATAAAATGATCCGGTTGGAAAATGACGGAGTATATCTAGTTCGGTAAGATTAGGAATTGCCCTTGGATTCGGATGTCGTCTTTATTGTTTTTTTCTTCGATTCGAGCGTCTATTTTTCCCAGTAATTTGCCCTTTGCTATAAAATCAGGATCGATTCCTATATGGATGGATTTGAAATTTCCTTCCTTGTGTAAAGTGTCATTGATCATTCTGCTATATGAAGCCCGATATTGATTGTCTTCCCTCATCGTACAGGTAAGCCAATATTTTTTTCCATAGAATTTAATTCCCGCCGCTGTCTTACCGAATTTTCTATATCGGGCTTTCAGGGTATCGACTGTTTTTCCATTTTCGTTGACGGTAACTTGGGTTATGGTGCTGTCTAGAACCGGGAAGTCGAATTCCCGTATTGGAGCGTCGGTATTGAACAAACTCAATGCAGTATTCCGAACCGTATTGGGAATGTAAAGCTCCAATATGGAGTCCCTGAATTGTAGATGATGTCGATGCAACTGATGATAGTACCAAATATCTAAAACACCTGTTTCAGGATTTCCTCCATTGGTTTCCGCCCCATCGGGTGTACCTAGGAATTCATAGGCTTTCTTTAAAGACATACCTATTTTCAAACTATCGAATTGGGGATTCAATTTATAAAAATCGGAAAAATACCTAACACCCAATTCATCTAGGGTAACAACGGTGTTTTCACCATAAAACCACTTTTCAAATCTTTTGATTTTTACAATCGTATCAGGTGGCCCCATGAATTTTTCTACCTTTTCCTTAGGCATGTAAAGGTTCAGGGAGTAGAGGGCGGAAACGTTACGGCTGGTTTTTTTGTAGTGGTATTTTTTTTCGGATTCCTTGTCCTTGAAAAATAAATTTTGCTCATCTTCAATGATGACATTGAAGTTTTCATGCCCGAAATAAATATTATCCTTGAGATAGGAATATTCAGACCATTTGTTTTTATCTTTTTTTCGAATGGCTATTCCATTTCTGTTTTTTTGGATAATAACTTCCCCATCGCCCAATGATGAAACCCAAATCCCTTCCGGATCGATTGCCTTATTTTGGCAAGACAGAAAAAAGAAAATCATGAAAATGAAAATAGTTATTCGGGATAACATTTATTTTACTTTTTAATTAAAATGTCATTTTGTATGATTCCTTCCATATGGAAGGAAATAATATAATAACCATCGTTTAAAAATGATACATCCAATTCTTTAGGAGAACCGGTAAAGTTATTGAAATAAATTTCCCGTTGTAAAATATCGGAAATACGTATCGCATTTACGGTGTTTTTACTTTCAACATATAATATATCCTTCACCGGAATCGGATAAAAAGAAATGGGTTTGTCTCGATTGAATTCGATGGCTTTTGTTTCAGAGTAATAATAGGAATCGTCCAGATCTATAATTTTTAATCGATAAAAATATTTTCCCGGACTTAAATCCCTATCTGAAAATGAATAAACGGAAGGCTGGTTTGTAGCAGTTTTTTCATGCATGTTTTTCCAATCGATTCCATTCTCGGAACGTTCGATGATAAAATAATCCACTCCGATTTCCGAAGCAGTTTCCCAACGGATACTCACGGACTCTTTTTCTTTTCTTACATCAAAAGAATATAATTCCACAGGCAGGAATAAACAATTACTCCCTACGAATGTCTGGGCTAATGCGAATGCCATTTTATCCCAACCGGCCACATCGTTCCGCAGCCGGGTTCTTTCCTGTTCGATATGGATGAAACGTCCCACCGCAGATGAAGCACTGCTCGTACAAGGATTCATACTTCCGTTGATATATCTTCCCTGGGTATTGGTCGTACCGATAAGACGTGTCCAATTATCAATATGTCCGATTTTGGATGTAAGGACATTATCGGCAATATACAGGTGGTTTTTGATATCAGGTGTATAATCTGTTCCGCTGGGATATGAAGTGGTTCCATTACTCAGAATCACATATGGATCGGTGGCTTGTTTGGTAAAACCATGCAGTTGGAGGAAATGTGTACCTGCTACATTGTCGAAAACATATTCGGTAATGGCATGGAAAACGGCATCTTCAACATGAGCCATATCCGAAATACGATAATCTTCCGAAGTACCACAAACGGAAGTCGTACCGGAGCAGGACGTATATGTGCTATGATTACATCTACTCGTTCCGTTCAGGAAAAAGAAATGGGCATCTATTTTTCTGAAAATATGGACTCCCTGTTTACCCGTATTGAAATCTTTTTTCGAATGGGGCGATTGTATGGCAACTTCCGTTCTACAAGGAGAAGGATTGTAAATATATGTTCCCCAATGATTGGTCGAGGCCGCTTCTTTTTCCAATATGTAGTAAGTAGGGTTGGGAGTGATGGTGGTTTCTGTAAATTCGACAACATCATAACCTACTGTAGCAGCTTTCGTATCCGCATCTGAATAATTCCCGGCGATCAAATCAGCCATGATTTGTTGGAAAGTGGTCAATTGGGCTGCGGAAGGAGTCGAATAATCATCACCGGTATCTCCGGGCATATTGGAGATGATATTGCTTACCCGAGTAAAGACATCCCCCGAAGCAGTCGTTTGGCAGATGATCATAGAATGGAAAAATAACAAAGAGAACGTTATCAGCTTTTTCATCATCCGGATTTTACTTTTGAATCTAATCTTTTTTCTTGTGTTGCTCCTTCGGAGGATCTTTAGGTGGCATGGGGCCCCTCAAATGGATAATCAGCCCATTCAGGAAATTCCTAAGTATCTGATCCCCGCATTCCCTGAAATTGGGGTGGGTTTCTTTCCTGAATAAATCATTCAGTTGCCCTTTGTTGACTTTGAAATCCACCAAGGCACAGATTTCTACTATATCCTCAGTCCGTAGCTTATGGGCTACCCTGAGTTTTTTCATTATGTCGTTATTCGTTAATCCCATATGGCAAATATAATTTAAATCCGTAAGAATATTGTTACTAGGGTTTTGGCGGATAAGTGACATCGAATTGAATAAAAAGATATGTAATTATTCTTTGAAGGGATAATATATTTTTACTTTTGTTAAATCAGTACACACCCACATTCTAATTACAAATTAGGAATTACAAATCAGATGAATTACAAACTACAAAATACCTTGCTTATCATTATTTGATCCCTATGTCATAAAGATCTGCTTCTCTGTACCTTATTGAGAAGGTACAATATTGGATTATTTTGTCCGCATAGTGATTCCTGTCTGTAATTCCTTATTTTGATTACTTAACCAATGGAGTAAATGTATCCATTTCCGGGTAGATGATGCTCTGCAAATAACCAAACTAAAATGAAGAATTATTTACTTCAGATTTTTTGCATCTGTTTATTTTTTCCGATTGGACTGGATTTTTTAAATGCCCAACATGAATGCGGGCAACATCTGGCCAAACAAAGATTATTGCAACAAGATCCTTTTGCCCTGGAACAGGAACAGGAAATAGATGATTATATCTATAGGAAAGTTTCCGAAATCATAAAAAAAAGAGAGCAAAGCAAATCCCAGAAAGTCGTATCCGAATGTTCTGGGACACCTCTCTATCAGATTCCTGTTGTTATTCGGGTCATACATGGTACGGGTACACCTATCGGAACAGCGGAAAATGTAAGTTCCGCTTGGATAAATACGAAAATCCAGCAGTTGAATGACGGTTTCAGACATGCCAGTGGTGCGACTTTTTCCAATTCATTCATGGGAGTGGATACCGGTATCGAATTCTGCTTGGCCAAACGTGATGGTGCAGGTTCTGCTTCTTCCGGTATTACTCGTGACGCCGATGATGTCATGACCGATGATACTTATCTTGATGGTGGACCCCACTTAATGGATTCTTACAACACCTGGTCAACGGATGATTATATCAATGTTTTCATTACCAGTACGGTAGCGAGTGCCGGAGGGTATTATTCCAGTTATAACGGCGGTGCGATCGTCATGCCCTATACGGCCAATGAAAAAACTTGGATTCATGAATTCGGGCATTATTTCAGTCTTATCCACACCTTCGGCCCTTATAATGAAATCCCGGTGACTTGTGAACCCAACACCGATTGCCTTGCAGAAGGCGACAGGGTTTGTGATACGCCTCCGCATCTGGATGCCAGTTGTATAACGACGAATAATAGTTGTACCAATGACGATGATGATACGGATATTAGAAATCCTTATCGTCCCGTGGGAATGGGAGGTCTTGGTGATGTCAATGATATTGAAGAAAACTATATGTCCTACGGGAATAATTCCTGTAGAGCGGGTTTTACAGTAGGCCAGAAAGATAGGATGGTCGCTCAGCTTTTAGGTTTCAGAAGCAGTTTACTGGAATCCAAAGGTTGTATAGATCCAAGCATGTTGGAAGCCGGTATTGCTTCGGTCAATTATCCTTCTGTGTTTGTTTGCTCCACTACTTTTTCACCTATAGTGGAAATTGAAAATAATGGGAATACGACCATTACTTCCATTCAATTCGATGTGGAATCCGATGGAAGTTCTACGACTTCTACCGTTTCTACTTCCATTGCTCCGGGAGCAACAGGACTCGTTACCTTAGAACCTGTCACCATAGCAGGAGCAGGTAGCCATAGCATCAATTTTGAAATCCTTCAGCTCAATGGCGGTGTCCCTGATACCTATACGGCCAATAATTATATCTGCCATTCATATGTGTATCAGTCGGCGGTTTCCACTTTTGATTATTGTGAAGATGTAGAAGACGGTAATATCAATGCCGACTTCATTATTTCCAATCCGAGTGGTGATGGAACTTTCGAAGTAGGAAATTCTACAGGATGTGCAGCAGATAATGGTGTGAATGCCATTCGATATTATTCTAAAAACGGAGGGACAGGAACGGATGATGCCTTATTGATTCCTATAGACCTGACCCAGTATGAAAGTGCTACATTGGTATTCGATGTATCTTATAAAAGAACATATACCAACAGGAGGACTTGGTTGGACGTAGGAGTTTCCAATGATTGTGGGTCTAATTTTACGACTTTATATAATAAGACCGGTAGTGAATTGGAATCAGCCACGCCTACAACTTATGAACCGGATGTGGATTTCGTACCCGATGGTTGTGATGATTGGCGGACAGAGACGATAGATCTAAGCGATTATGCGGGATGTAATGGTTTGGTCTTACGATTCCTGGCTACTTTGGAAGGTTCTTGGGGGCAGAATTTATATTTGGATAATATCTGTATCTCAGGCGTATTATGTTCTTCATTGACCAATACCTCTACATCTCCCGGAACCATTACTTATTGCGGAACGGATACCCAAGTCGATTTGACTGTTGGAAACCACGGAACCATTATTTCCGATCCAGCAAAAGAAGTCATAGGTTGGTGGATAACCAAGGATAATCCCATTACATCTACAGCTATAGATAAGGCAACGACCCAAACGGCATTATCAGGAGCTACCATAGGTGGGGCTTTATCTTCTGCTGCCGATGTTGTATATGAAGGAGATGGCACAACTGGTGATTATGCTTTAAATATTGATTGTAATAACCTGACGGCAGGTTCTACATATTATGCTACACCATTCGTTTCAGGAAAGGAACCGGCTATCGCTGATCAATTCTGTAATGATATTCAGGGGACGGGTGCCCATATTTCTGTAAATAGTGGCGATGATGACGGAAGTATCAGAACAGTAGATCTCTCTTCCTGTAATCCTACATCACCGCCTAATAGTCCTACATTCACCCTGACGGTGAATCTGACATCCTATACAGAGACTTTACCGGCCAGTATTTCCTTGAGACTCAGGAATGGCTCTAATGATAATCTGGTTTCTGAATCCTATACGGTGAGCAGTTTACCCTTGACACTTACATTCACCGAAGCGGATTTCCCCGTCGGATATGATCCGAATGTAGATGGAATGAGAGTATTCTTTATCAATTTCAATTCGCCATATACGGCCGGTAGCCCTACCATCCAATTCGATTTTGATTTGGATATTACCTATCCGGGCCAATCGGAAATTACATTTCCGACCATAGATTTCAGTGGGTGTGTATTCGGCCCATCCATTAGTTTCGATTGTGGTTGTGTGACCACATGTACTTCCGCCTCCCCTCTGCCAAATGCAGCAGGAACTTATACGAGTACCCAGACTTTTACGGATGGTGGATTTAGGTATTATTGTGATGCATTCGGAGCCTTGTTGTTGGGAATCGACGATACCCATGCAGCGAATGTTGCGGACAATGCAGTCCAATTGAATATCACATCCAATAATGCCACTTTCTACTCTATGGGTACCGGCTTTATCAATGCCAATCCCGGTGCGGCACTATTGGATATGACTTGGGATGCTACGGATAGTCCCGATATCAGTTCGGATGCTTCCGTCCGGTTTTTCTTACCGGATGATGCGACTTCTAGGGTCAATACGGCCTTGTCGGCGAATGGTGCAGGTACGGTTACCGGCATAACCGACTTCTCCATGTATAAGGTGGTCAACCCGGCAAAAGCGGCACATGAATTAATTCCGAATTTGGCAGATACGGATGTCCAAACTTATGCCTATGCCGGCGGTTCTCCTTCTACCTCCACATGGGATGATGGAACATATGGAGGAAAGACCTTCGCCGAATTCCAAGTCAGTTCTTTCTCCGGAGGAGGAGCAGGAAGTGGACCGGCGGGAACTCCATTACCGGTAGAATTGACTGAATTCTTCGGTAGGAAATCCGGAGACAATGTCCATTTATATTGGACTACACTTTCGGAAATCAATAGTGATTATTTTGTGGTTGAACGTTCAAGGGATGGTAATGTTTTTACCTCGATAGGTAGGGTGGAATCCAAAGGATTTTCCAATGAAGAATATACATATGATTTCATTGATAAGGAACCGTTTATAGGATTCAATTACTACAGACTCATCCAAGTGGATTTGGATGGTACGCCTACTATTTACGGCCCTATACAGATAACATTCGGTTCGGTAGGAATCATAAGTTTGTATCCGGTACCATCAAAGAAGGGAGGTATTATTAATATTCAATATGATGCTTCCCGTGCAGGAGTCGTGCAATCCAGAATTATGGATATTTCGGGGAAACTCATCCGGACTGAAGAATTGGATATCAAATCCGGATTAAATGAACTCAGTATAAATGCCGATTTCGGAAAAGGAATGTTCCTATTGGAAATGGAAATGAATGGAATCAAGGAAACGAGAAGGATTGTCATTCACTAAATGTGTAATCCTTTGAATGATTCATTTATCCATCCTTATTCGAGTTTGCTCGGGTAAGGATGGCTTTTTTAACGTCGATCCAATAGAATGAATTCCCCGATTATTCCTATCAGTATTCCAATGGTATAACAAATCAAATCCGACCAAAGGAACCCATGTCCCAATAGCATAGCCCCCGGAAATGTATCCCTTACGGTATTGATCCAATCTGCTTGGTAGAGTTGGCTGATTTCTATAGAGAAAGAAAACAATAAGGTGATAAGTCCGATGATGAATGTTTTCTTCTTGGGAAATAAGAGACCGAAAATGATGAAAAACATTAACGACCAAAGAGTGTCACCACCATATTCGGCAATGAATTCCGGGAACAGGTGAGGGAACCTTCGGGTAGAATATCCGATAACGATGACAATGATGAGGAATATAAAATAAAGGGGGCGTTTTCTAAGGAGCATTTTAATTGTGTTGATTTAAATCAATGGATAAATCGACTTCATAGGTATTAGGATTATCCTTGATTTCCAGATGATGTTGTTTAGGATAAATGAGGTTGAGTCTTTTTTTCACATTCGTCAGGCCGATGC
>JAHDFN010000132.1 GCA_020628145.1 Saprospiraceae bacterium
GAGGAATAACGCAGGCATATTTTCAAAAGAACCGGTTGGCTATAATCAATTTTTCATGATAACATCTAATTTAAAGGAAATACAAATGTACGATAATCGGGCTTTTATCATGTGGATTATCCTCGATAATGATGAATGTGGAAACGAGCTTTATCAAATAAGCTTTACTTTTTAAATTAAATTGTTGACTTTTGCACTGTTATACCGTCCGAATAATAAAATAATATACTTTATCATGGATTTAATGAAAATCATCCAAAGTCAACTTACCGATGTAGTCATGGACCAGATTGCTGGCCAGATTGGCGGAACTCGTGAACAAACAACAGAGGCCTCAAGTGGTGTCCTGAATACCCTAATCGGAGCATTGGCGAAAAATGCTTCTAATCAGGACGGAGCCTCGTCATTATTCAATGCCTTGGAAAAAGATCATGATGGCAGCCTTTTGGATAACCTGTCGGATTACCTCGATCCTCGTGCTCCCCACCCTGTTTCTGAAAGGACGGCAAATGGAGCAGGGATACTTTCACACTTATTGGGAGATAAGGCAGGAATGTTGGCCCAACTTATAGGTCAGCAAACAGGACTCAATAAAGAAGGAGCATTGGGACTTATGGCAAAATTGGCTCCGGTTCTTTTGGCTGCATTAGGCAAAAAGAAAAACCAATCCGGTTTCAATATTTCCGATTTGATGGGATTCCTCAATAATGAGAATCAGACCATGAGACAACAACAATTGGAAGAACAACGTCGCTTAGAAGAAGAACAGAGAAGAATCGAAGCAAGAAGAAAACAACAGAGTGGAATGGGTAATTTCATGAAATTGTTGGATTTCGATGGAGATGGAAGCGGATTCGATGATGCAATGGGAATGCTAGGTAAATTATTCAGAAAAAAATAAATTACCATAAGGATTTATTTGAAAATGTTCGCTGCATTTGCAGCGAACATTTTTTTTATGTGTTTCCATCACTAATTTTGCAATGAAATATTTTTGACGATAGTGAGTAAGAACAAACTAAGGAAATTCAGTGATTTACTGACTTATGATAATGTGTACCAATGTTTCGATTGGCACAATCCCGTTTTGCATGGCAAGGCAATGGAAGAATTCGACTTGAAAGGCAATTGGAAAAAAAAGCATTTCGGAAACGATAATCCCATTACCCTGGAATTGGCTTGTGGAGGAGGGGAATATACCTGCCACTTGGCCATGATGCACCCCAACCGGAATTTTATTGGTTTGGATATCAAAGGTGCAAGAATTTGGAAAGGGGCAACAATGGCTAACCAAAAGGAATTGAAGAATGCGGCATTTCTAAGGTGTCGGATAGAATTGATTGCCCGTTTTTTCGAAAAAAGCGAAGTGGATGAAATATGGATCACTTTTCCCGATCCTTTTCTCAGAGATAGTAAGGCCAACCGTAGATTGACCAGTCCGTTTTTCCTCAAGGAGTATCGTAAGGTTTTGAAAAACGGAGGCATTGTCCAATTGAAAACGGATAGCCATCCTCTTTATGAATTCACATTGGAAACCATTTCTGAAGATCCTAAATGCGAATTGTTATATGAAGAGGAAGATATTTATTCTAAACAGCTTGTCATGTCCGAATTGGAAATCAAAACCTATTATGAACAGATGCATTTGGAAAACGGCCTGAAAATAAAATTCATTAGAATGGCATTGCATGATAACGAGGGATGGTTGTAAATTATAAATGCCGACGTCGTTAAACGCCGGCATTTATAATGACTCGGAAATAACAATTACTCCCAAGTAGGGATCATGCCCCTCACACCCATATCCACAATCTGATCGGAACTGGCCGGATTATCGATATGAAAGTCCAATTCGCCGTTAGGAATATGATCAATCCATTCAAGGCTTTCGTTGACGGAATATGAAAGTGTAACCACGATATCTTCCGTTTCATTTCCTGTTATTTGCAGTTTGTTCCCGAAAGGAGCAGTGACCACACACGAGCCGGCAGGAATTGGGGAAGAATCGAACAATGGATTAACAACCGTAGTGCTTCCTGCAGGTGCTTCTCCTGAATTCAGCTTGCTTCCGAACCCTGCCTGTTGCAAAGCATTTTCGCACAAAGAACCCAAATCATCCCTTTCGAATACCCAGAAACCTTGTAGCTTATCATCATTGACGGTCAGCGTCTCGGTTCTTGGCGTGATATCGGAAATGTAAACATTGTAACCCAAGAAGGAAGAAACCGTTCCTGTACGACCATTGGGGCCGCCGTCACAAAAGTCAAGGTTGCTGGCAGAAGGGCCGGTGAGATTAAAAGTGATATCATAATTCTGATAGGTAACGGAGGTTCTTATCCATTCATAATTACCTGCTGCTATATCGCTTAGAGGTATCGAAAAGAAAACTTCGTTTTCATCGGCTACATTTGCCTTATCAAAGTCCACAGCTTTTGCTCCTCCTGCAGTCGTTTCCTCTCCCTGATATACGATTTCCCCTTCACCTAACAAAGTGAATGGGCCGGGAGCCAATTCGATGTAATGGATGGACATACCTCTGAAAACCGGTGTTTGTGCCGCATTGCCGGCAGGTATTTCGGCGGGTAAGCCGACATTGTTCAACCGGGTTTGGTTCTCATCAAAATCGAATTTGAAACGGAGCATAGGGCCGTTTTCATTATTGTTATTGTCATCCGAATCTTCAACACATGAAGAAAAACCGATGATAAAGCCTAAGGTTAAAAGCAATAGGATTCTGTTCATTTGTAATTATTTTTTTATGATGAAAGAAGGATGAGGTGTTTCTTGAATGGACTAGAAACGTATCCTTTTCGTTTTTTGGTATATAAAGATCAAAACTATTCTTTTGATTTTAATGTACTAAGAGGATATTTGTAATAGAATTTTAAAAAATTGGAGAAAGAATTAGAATACGGATTGAAGAATATCGATAAGGTGGCCCAATATATTATCGATAATTATGGGGATGTCCGGATTATGACCTTTACAGGTGATTTAGGAGCAGGTAAAACGACCTTGATTAAATCCCTTTGTAACATAATGGAGGTCGTGGATGAAGTAAATAGCCCTACTTTTTCCATAATAAATGAATACCGGACAGCAAAGGGAACCATCATGTACCATATGGATATGTACCGCTTAAAAGATGAAGATGAAGCACTATCCATAGGGATTGAAGATTATTTATATAGTGGTTGCCATGCTTTAATTGAATGGCCGGAACTCATAGATCACCTCTTGCCGGGGAATGTATTACGTATTCATATCCGTAATATCGACAATAACAGTCGGAAAATATTATTTTTGTAAGGGTTTGATTCTGACGGACTAATTGTGAAGTCTGAATGGATGAAGACGGGGCAGGTGTCGGCTATGCGAAGATAGAGCCTGTATTTTATTCAATCAATCCATAATGATGGGAGAAAAACGATATAGTTATTCCGGTATTTTTACAGAAAGCCAGCTACAGCCGCAGGAAGAAGTGTTGGCTGTAATGAGGAAGAAGAAAAAACTATATATCGGAATACCTAAGGAAACATCCTTTCAGGAAAACAGGATTGCCTTGGTGCCTTCTTCTGTGGCAACTCTGATAGGTCACGGCCACAGGGTCGTTATAGAAAAAGGGGCAGGAGATAAATCCAATTATGACGATCAGGAATATTCTGAAGCAGGAGCAGATATCGCTTACGATCCTGAAAAGGTTTTTGAAGCCGATGTCATCATTAAGGTCGCCCCGCCATCTTTGGAAGAATTGGAATATTTCAAACCCAATCAGATCATTATCAGCCCCATTCATTTACCAACCATTACGCCGGAGTATCTGATGAAACTCAAGCAAAAGCGGGTTATCGCCCTAGCTTGGGAATATATCAAGGATCAGGTGGGATCTTTCCCGTTTGTCCGCATCATCAGTGAAATGGCAGGGATAAGTGCCATGTTGACTGCTGCCGAATTATTGAGCAATACCAGTGGTGGGCAGGGAGTTCTTCTAGGAGGAATAACAGGTGTGCCACCAAGCAAGGTCGTCATATTAGGAGCAGGGGTAGTGGCGGAATATGCAACCCGCACGGCTTTGGGGCTGGGAGCCGATGTCCGTATTTTTGATAACAACATCCACAAGATGATGAGGCTGCAACATTTGTTAGGGCGTAGGCTTTATACATCATCTATCAATTCAAGTGCATTAGGGAAGGAATTGAAAGATGCGGATGTGGCCATAGGTGCCATACATTCTTCTACAGGGCGAGCTCCTGTTGTGGTTAGTGAAGACATGGTATCCAAAATGAAAGCCGGCTCCATTATCATGGATGTAAGTATTGACCAAGGGGGATGTTTTGCTACTTCCCGGTTGACAACCCATGAAAATCCAACCTTTAGGGAATATGGGGTAATTCATTATTGTGTTCCTAACATTGCTTCAAGGATTTCCCAGACGGCATCCATGGCGGTGAGTAATATTTTGACCCCTCTTTTATTACAGGCGGAAAGTACCGGAAGTATAGAGCGTCTCATCTATGAACATATAGGATTAAGGCATGGCGTTTATGCATATAAAGGCTGCTTGACCAATGATTATCTAGGTGAAAAATTCCAAATAAAGGTGACTAGTTTGGAATTACTTCTGACTTCCAATCTTTAAACCTTTGTTATCAATGGTCATGGCTGCATTTTCCTCATACCTTTTTAGTAAATTTGCACCACTTTGGCAAAACCACTGAATTTTGATGTTACATGGAGGATTTGAAATCCCAAATTAATCTGGTAAAACTTCCCAAACACATTGCCATTATCATGGATGGTAATGGCCGTTGGGCTAAGAAGCATGGCAAACCCCGGGTCTTCGGTCACCGGAATGGTGTGCAGTCTGTGCGGGAAGCTACGGAAGCAGCAGCAGAATTAGGAGTGGAATATATGACCCTTTATGCCTTTTCAACGGAAAATTGGGGCAGACCGGTTGCTGAAGTCAATGCACTGATGTCGCTGTTGGTTCAAACGATTCGGAAGGAAATCGCAACCATGAACAAAAACAACATACGGCTCCAAGCCATAGGGGATTTGGAAAAATTGCCACCCAAGAGTTATAAAGCCTTATTGGAAGGGATTGAAAATACGAAAAACAATACCCGTATGACCTTGGTGCTGGCCTTGAATTATAGTGCCAAATGGGAAATCATACGGGCGGTAAAACAATTGGCCAAATCCAGCAAGGATGGAACCATAAACCCTGATGACATTACAGAAGCAACCTTTGATGCTTCTTTGAGTACTAAAGGAATACCACACCCTGAACTATTGATTCGTACCAGTGGTGAACAACGCATCAGTAATTTCCTGCTATGGCAAATTGCTTATGCAGAATTGGCTTTTTTGCCTATTTATTGGCCTGAATTCAGGAAGGAACACCTATACCAGGCCATTATTGATTATCAAAACCGAGAGAGGAGATTCGGAAAGACAAGTGATCAATTGACTGAATGAATCCCAATGACTGAAAAATCAAATGTTGAATCCGGATTTCGGGAAAAGAGGGGGACCCCCTTATGAAAAGTTAGGTTTTTATGAGAATGATTCGATTTATACTGTTAGCGTTTTTCCTAATATTACCTTTCATAAATTATGCTCAGGAAGGCTTGGGCAATGTGAAAAAATATGAAATTGGTAATATTAAGGTAGAAGGAACCCAACATAGTGATGAAAATTCGATTATTGCCGTATCCGGGTTTAGGGTAGGTGATAAGATAAGGATTCCGGGAGGTGAGGTACAAAGGGCTATTAAAGCCCTATGGGATCTGCAACTGTTTGAAGATGTACAAATATATCTGGAAGACAATATTGGGGATGTGATCATCCTTTTGATTAAGGTTGTTGAGAAACCGAGACTTACCCGTTATGATTTTTTTGATGTTAAAAAAGGCCACAAAGATGACTTGATGGGGAAGGTTAGACCTTATCTGCTGAAAGGAGGAATCGTAACGGCTTCATCCAAACAAAATGTCAAGAATGCAATAGAAGGTTATTATATTAACAAAGGGTTTTTAGATGCGGAAGCAGAGGTGACGGAAGTACCTGATGCTAGTTTGGACAACGGGATCAAAATGGAATTGAGGGTTGATAAGGGAAAAAGAATCAAAATTAAGGATATTGTTTTCAAAGGCAATGAAAATGTCAAGTCCCGAAAACTCCGTAAAGTGATGAAGGAAACCAAAAGGAAAAGAAGAATCTTTGCCGGTTCCAAACTCATCAAAAATGAATATGAAGGTGACAAACGGAAAATCATCAATCATTACAATACCGTTGGTTTCAAGGATGCCACTATCACAAAAGATAGTATTTGGAGGAAAAACGGGAATGGCCATATAATGATGGAAATAGATATTTCCGAAGGAAATGAATACTATTTCAGAAACATAGTCTTCAAAGGGAATTCCATCTATTCTGATGAGGTGCTAAGAGATGTTATGAGTATTTCCAAAGGAGAAGTCTATAACCAGGAACTCTTGGATACCCGTTTGAATTTCAGTCAGGACGGAAGGGACATCAGTTCGCTTTACATGGATAATGGTTACCTGTTCTTTAGGGTCGATCCGGTAGAGAAGGCCATTGACAACGATTCCATAGATTTGGAAATCAGAATATTCGAAGGACCTCAGGCCATCATAGATAAGGTAACCATTGCCGGCAATGATAGAACCCACGAACATGTAATTCGACGAGAATTGAGAACGAGGCCGGGGCAGAAATTCAGTCGTTCCGATATTATCCGTTCCCAAAGGGAAATAGTCAATCTAGGTTTTTTCAATCCCGAAGCATTAGGGGTGAATCCTATTCCCAACTTAGAAAGGGGAACGGTTGACATTGAATATACAGTAGAAGAAAAATCTTCAGACCAGTTAGAGCTTTCCGCTGGCTGGGGTGGAGCCGGTAGAGGGGTTATTGGTACATTGGGTGTTACGTTTAATAATTTCTCACTAAGGAATATCTTGAAAAAAGAATCTTGGTCCCCACTTCCACAAGGTGACGGACAAAAATTGTCTATTCGTGCCCAAACGAATGGACGTTTCTATCAATCCTATAATTTCTCATTTACCGAGCCATGGTTGGGAGGGAAGAAACCGAATTCATTTACAACTTCGTTTTTCTATTCCTTATTGACTAATGGGGGGGACAGGGATGGCTCTTCTTTTCAGAGTTTAGGGATTATTGGTGCTTCCGTAGGCTTGGGAACCCGTTTGAGAGTTCCTGATGATTTCTTCGTTTCCTCCACTACATTAAGTTTGCAGAGTTATAAGTTGAAGAACTGGTCCAGAGGGGCATTTACTCTTCAGGATGGCACATTCGTATTGGATGGCCGATACAACAATCTTGTCTTTAAACAAACCATATCAAGAAATTCGATCAATAATCCTATTTTCCCTACCAGTGGAGCAAAGGTTTCCTTATCGGCATCATTTACACCTCCATACTCATTGTTTAGGAAAATAGATGATTTTGATAGCTTGGAAGATGAAGAGGCTAAAAGAGAATGGGCTACCCGTAATCTGAAGTGGTCGGAATATCACAAATGGCGGTTAGATGTGGAATGGTATTCCAAAATCGTTGGAAAGTTGACACTTAAATTGGGGGGTAAATTCGGTCTGTTAGGATATTATAATAAAGATTTGGGCTTAACCCCGTTTGAAAGGTATGAAGTCGGGGGAGATGGCTTATCCAATCAATTTAATGGTATTGCCGGTAGGGACATCCTTTCATTAAGAGGGTATGAAGTCAGTGATTTGCCTGCGAACGGCAACGGTGGTGCCAATGTATTTACCAAACTGACAATGGAATTACGTTACCCTATTTCACTTAATCCGAATTCTACGATCTATGTCTTAGGGTTTTTTGATGGAGGAAATGTGTGGGATGGTTTGAGCAATTACAACCCCTTGGACTTGAAACGTTCTACCGGATTGGGAGTAAGGGTATTCTTACCAATGTTCGGTATGTTGGGCTTCGATTACGGAATCGGATTCGACAAGGCGGAAAGTATAGGTACGGATGCGAAAATATGGGATTATGCCCGATTCAACATTGTATTAGGTTTCGAACCGGAGTAATCCGAACGGGGAGAGGCGTTAAATGAAGGTTAAAAAAGGATCCCATGATAGTTCGTGGAATCCTTTTTTGACTTTATTTATATTATTAAAAGGGGCGAATTCTTAAAGTTTTTAATAAAAACCTTTTCTTGTGGCCGTTTTGAAGAATTTGCTATTGGAAAAGCATATGATAAAAGCGTAATTTTGAGTTATAATCGTAGAAAATCTCAACCAGAATAATTGAAAAATATATTTCGATGATGAAAAAAATAACCGTAATACTCGCCTTGATAAGTTTGACCATGATGGGTGTTCAAGCCCAACGGATTGCTTGTGTGGACGTGGTAAGAATCCTTGAAAGTATGGAAGATTACAAAAAAGCACAAACCGAATTGGATCAGGTGGCGGCTCAATGGAAACAACAGGTGGATCAGATGAGGGATGAAATCAGAGGATTGTATAACAAGTACCAATCCGAATTGGTCTTGTTGAGTGATGATGCCAAACGTGAAAGAGAAGATGAAATCCTGAAAAAGGAAAAAGACATGAGGGAGTTCCAAAAGAAAAAATTCGGTCCGGATGGAGCCATGTTCAAGAAAAGGCAGGAATTGGTCCGGCCAATTCAGGATAGGGTCTATACGGCGATAGAAGAATATGCAGAGAAAAAAGGCTACGACTTCATCTTTGACAAAGGAGGTAGTGCCGGTCTTTTATTTACCAATCCCAGATATGATAAAACTTCGGACGTATTAGAGTCCGTCAAGTAATTAAGGAGGAAATACATTCAAAATTCTAAAACAAAATTAATATGAAAAATATATTTCAATATGGTCTAATCATTACCATATTCATGTCCCTAGCATTGACAACATCTGCTCAGAAATTCGGCTATACCAATTCACAGGCGATTCTATTGGAAATGCCTGATGTGAAAAGAGCGGATGCCAAATTGGAAGCTTTACAAAAGCAACTCCAGAAGAAAGGTCAGCAGATGTTGGAAGAATATCAGAAGAAAGGTGCAGACTTGGACCGCCGTTATAAGGCTGGAGAATTATCTCAGATACAAGCCGAAGCCGAAATGACAAAGCTAAGGGAAGAGGAACAACGTATCATGAAGTATGAGCAGGATATGATGGCTCAGTTGGCGACCAAACGTGAGGAGTTGATCAAGCCTATTCTGGACAATGTACAGAAAGCTATCGACGATGTAGCTGCGGAACAAGGTTATCAGTATGTTTTTGACACTTCTACCGGTGTATTGCTTTATGCCAAACCTGAGGATGACATCACAGGAAAAGTAAAAACCAAGTTGGGCGTGAGTGCTTCTACCCCAACGGGGCAGAAATAATAAATACCGAACTGGACTATACAGGTAAGGGCAGTAACCATATGGTTACTGCCCTTTCATTTTATGGATTTTATGTTCCTAATGGGTATTCATGTGAAGGAATTGGGTGCTTGGGGATTTCCATTCGGATTTTGAAAGTGGAGGCTGGAGATAGTAACTATTGAGGATGTCTGCATGTTCGATTTCAATAAATCCGATTTTTTCGGCGTTCACATAGCCCAACCGCCCTTTATCGTCAGCTACTCTAAACCAGTTCCGGATTTTCTTTTTTCCAAACTCCAATACATATTCTTCGTAATGTTTGATAATTGAAACGGTTTCGCCGGTATTCACATAACCTACAACAGCACCATTCGTTGAGGGTTTGTTCCTGAGCGTTATCTGGGAAGACCAGGGGCCTCCTTTAGGAGCTAATCGAGTATTTCCATATAGGTTCTGGAAGGTTTTCGTTCGTTTATCCCAAGTAAAATAAGAGGTGACGTATTCCAAACATCTTTCCTTTTGAGGGGAAATGGGATCTGTATGCTGCCCAAGGCCGTAATTGTCACAATTCAGATAATCGACATAGGAAATACGGATGCCTTGTTTCTCGATTTCGACATGTTTGTATAACGAAGGTGAAGGAATCCCGTTTTCGTAAGCCAAAGCAAGATTCTCTTCAAATACCAAAGCCAATGTCCCGGCCTTCATGGAATAGATTTCTAGATTCCGTTCTATAATATGACTGCCTACGTTACGGGTTTCGTGTTGGACGATGAATTCGGCATTGCCATCTCCTGTTATGTCTCCGATATCAACTTTGCGGATAGCGGTTTCTCCCCTAGCACTTTCCCCTGCACATTTCATCATCACAGAACGCCCCCTAGTATTGGTAACAACCAGATAATACTCGTTGTAAAGGGGGTTCATATAATCTTGTTCATGGAAATTGTCCCTCCCCTGAATGGAGGCAACCCAAGTGATAGCCCTTTCAAAGCCACTACCCAAGGACACCTTTTTTCTATGGTATGGCCTAAGTATGGAATTCAGATCCTGCTGTTGTACATATACGGCAAGACCGTCACCGTATATCCAGCCGATTTGCTGGTCCGGGGTTTCAACCTTGTACCACTTGAATTTCTGTTTCTGATCGGCATCAGGATGCTCGAACCGGCTTTCACCGATGATTCTGAACATCTCACCTTCTTTGTAGGTGTATTCGGAATGGTGTATGAAAGTACTGTCCTCATACAATACAACTTGGTTAAGGGCTGTTGCCGATGCCTGATCGATGACAATTCCCCATATTGGAGAATGGGAAAGGCATACGACTGAAATTATAACGAGAAACTGCTTCATCATGACTTACTGCTTTGTTATCAACTAAGCGGTAATCATGCCAGTAGCGAATTCCATGCCGTTTTTATTATATATTTAACAATATATAATCTTCGAATAATGAGGTGGCAGGTGTTGTTTGTTATTCAAGGATATTCTGTCGGATATTGAAAAATTCTATATGTTACAGTACCGTGTCAAAACGAACCAACTGTTCGAATTTTCCAATTCGTTTTGTAATTGTGTTTCCATTGATTTCAGTCAATCTTTGAATACCGAATTTTTCGACACAAAAAGAGGCCATGGCCGAACCGGCGATGATGGCTTTTTTCATCCCTTCAAAAGAAGTATCTCCTGTTTTGGCGATATATCCCATAAATCCACCGGCAAAGGTATCTCCCGCACCTGTAGGATCAAAGACGGTTCTTAGGGGGAGTGCCGGAGCGAAGAAAATATTTTCTCCATGGAACAACAAGGCACCATGTTCTCCTTTTTTTATCACTAGGATCTTCGGCCCCATTTCTATGATTTTTTCTGCCGCCACAACCAATGAATATTCTCCTGAAAGCTGACGGGCTTCTTCATCATTGATAATAAGGACATCTATTTTTTTGATAACAGCCAAAAGATCATCCAAGGCGACATCCATCCAGAAGTTCATGGTATCCAGGGCAATGAGTTTAGGGCGGGATTCCAATTGGTCGATGACCCTCATCTGCACTTGTGGCGTAAGGTTGCCCAGCATGACATAATCTACATTTTTACAGGATTCCGGTAAGACGGGATCGAAATCCGCCAATACATTCAGTTGGGTATCTAAAGTATCCCTTCCGTTCATGTCGGTATGGTATCGGCCGGCCCAGAAAAAGGATTTTTCCCCTTCCTTGATTTGTAACCCTTCCATATTGACTCCTCTGTCTTTAAGCTTCTGGAGTTCACTATCCGGGAAGTCATCTCCAATAACCGAAACCAATTTTATGTCATTGGTAAAATAAGATGCAGACCACGAAATATAGGTAGCTGCACCGCCTATAATTCTACCTGCTTTTCCAAATGGAGTTTCAATATCATCAAATGCAACTGTTCCGATAGTGAGTAGGCTCATAATTCCAAATTATTTTTTTTTAATAAATTGACTGCAAATATTGCACAATTCTTTAAGATACCATAAATTTGCAACGCTTTAGAAATGAAATGTTATGGTTGGGAACTTTTCAATCTTATCAAACATTCATATTTAAAGAATGCCTCTTTAGCTCAGTTGGTTAGAGCGCCGGACTGTTAATCCGTAGGTCCAA
>JAHDFN010000133.1 GCA_020628145.1 Saprospiraceae bacterium
AAGGAGCCGTTCCTCCTGCACCTGCAGCAGTGACGGTTGTATTATTTCCATTACATGCGGTTGTTGTACCTGAAATGGAAACGGTAGGATTCGGATTGACGGTTACCGTTTGGGTTAGTACTTCATCGCAATAAATTAATCCTTTTCCTGTATCCGTTGTTTTGCTTATTGTTACAGTATATGTAGTATTAGCGGTAAGAGCAGGAGTGGTTAAAGCAGCGGTCGTAGCACCTGTGCTCCAAGCATACTCATCCCCCCCTGTAGCTGTCAAAGTAGTACTTCCCCCATTACATACCGATGTCTCTCCTAATATTTCCGGATTATCAGGTAATTCTCCAACCCATACAACACCGGAATTGGTCACAAAGGTGCATCCTCCGGCATTGCTAGTTACAGTAACCGTATAACGGTTTAATCCGGTACTGGTCGGCGTAACAGTTACTGAAGTTCCTGTCTCCCCCGTACTCCAAAGGTAACTATCATAATCCTCATGGTTTTGCAAAGACAAGGTCGATGATTCACCTAAACAGATACTTCCGGGAGATTCATTTATCACAACAGATGGAAGCACCGTAAATGCAAATGTGTTCGTTCCCGTACACCCTGTAGCTTCATCCGTCACTATTACCGAATAGCCTGGAGGATTCCCTACATTATTATCGGTCATAGTGAAAATATTGGATGCTCCGATTTGATATGTTATATTGTTTCCATTTATAAATTCATAAGTATAGTTTCCGGAGCCCCCAGAAGCCGTAGCAGTAAGAGTCGTTGAGAACTCAGGACAAAATGTGTTATCAGGAGCACTAAGTGTTACTGTCGGGCCATTATCATTATCTACAGTAGCTTCAGAAGTACTCGTACATCCATTGTCTCCGGTAATCGTAACAGTATAAGTTCCTGCAGGCAAACCGGTAAGATTCTGAGTCGTAGCCCCATTACTCCAACTAAATGTGAAAGGAGCTAATCCACTGTTAACCGTTCCTGTAATGGTACCATCGGCCTGACCACAATTTTCATCTGTCGTTGCTAAAGTCATACGAGGCGTGGGACAATCTATTGCATCATCACAATCGACCAGTAAGTCTCCGTCATTATCAATCCCATCATCACAAATCTCAACACAAGAAGTACTGGCTGCAATATCTTTTCTTGCAGAACCCGGTAGGCCAGCCAGACAAGATGCATAATTTACCGTTCCGGTTACAGTATATGATCCAGGGCCTGTAACGGTGATACATTGTGTCGTTTCACCGGTTGACCACATGATGTTTACAATACTGACATCCGTACCATCTGCCGGCAAAACACATAAGGTTGCTGTTTCAAACGGACATAAAGGAGCATCTCCTCCAGAAATAATAATATCGCAAATTCCCACATTCATGAAAGAGAATTCGGAAGTTCTGATTGGATCGCCCGGAGCGAAAGTCCTAGCGGCTTTCGCCTTATTTATTTTTTTAGTTTTAGAAACACCCGTTCCTTTTTCGGATGCCTTGTTTTTTTCATAAATGAAATTGTCATCAATGTCTATGTCTTTTATTCCTTCAGCTAGTAGGAACAAGGTTTTATCTTCTTTGGAATTAAAAACCACATCACGGATTATAGATCCAGAAGCCCCTTCATCAATGATGAAAGGGGAATATTCCTTCGATACCCTAGATGCATCGAGAATAACATTTTGTTCTCCATACGTATCCGTAGGCGGATCATGATTGGAGATGGATTTGTCTCTCTGCATTATTTTCCCATCGATATAGATAGGGACATCTATTAACGGCAATGGTCTATTCAAAGCCAAATAAGGAGTTAAGCCATCTTCCAAAACAAATTGGATTTTGGATTTTTCCTTAAGTGAATTGGCTTCCTGTAGGGCCGCCCTTAGAGAACAGTTTCCATTTGCATCCGAACAGATACCATCTCCCGGCGAACTATCGTTCGTATCTTCCATAGTATTGACTTGGAATAATACATTGAATTCATCGAAAGATGCTTTTCCCATTCCGTTGTACCCCATTAGATTCAATGGGAGACATATCGTTGAGATAAGGAAAAGAGTGGAAAGAAGTGCGGTTCCTACAAAGTTCTTAGTAAATAATGACTTTGTGGTTGTAATAGTAGTAGTAATTTCCATAACATCAAGACAAAAAAGACAAATTCACATATGTAAATAATTACGAATAAGTCTATTATGAATAAATATATTTAACACATGGGCATAACAAACCCATTCCCAGTCTAGAAATCAAATACTAAGCCATTTTTTAATATCATTACGAAATTTCATTCTGAAACAGTACAGACAGAATCTTAAAAACAATTATATACATATGTAAAAATCTATATTTCAACAAATTACACTATTATGTTAATGTAAAACATATTAACATAATTTTTCAATACAAATTGGATTGTGCGTAAAACATGAAATTTCAAAAATCTAAAAAACAAACAAATACAAATATGTTTTTTAATCATATTGATTATAAATATTTAAAAAATAAACAATTTTGTGACATAGAATATTCATTCATCATATTATTTACTTAATAAAAAAATTGCATTTTGTTTTGTATGGGATTGAGAATTATCCGATTTACCCCGAAGAGTTGAATAGGAATCCTTATATTGAGATAACTAATTAAAAAAGGAATACACATGGCACATACAGATATATGGACGGGTTCGGATGAATATCTTTGCGATACAGAGCTCGCCCATGCCTTCCACATGTCCAGAGTACTTGGAATGCCCTTGCTTATTGAAGGAGAACCCGGCACGGGAAAAACAGAACTCCCTTTACAATATGCCAAAAGCCAGGGGCTTGAACTATTTGTCTATCCTGTAGGCTCCAAAAGTAATGTAGAGCAATTCGTGGCCAAGTTCGATCATGTCAAATATTTAAGGGATTCCCAAATAGAAATCCTGAATGCACAAAGGGAAGAAAAAGGGTTATCGAAAAAGCTGAGTACAGGAGGCAGAAGCACGGAAGTCCCGGATGATTATGTGACACACGGCCCCGCCACAAAAGCGTACTCCATCCCCCATTCAGTCCTTCTGATTGATGAAATAGATAAGGCTCCGAGGGAGTTTCCCAACGATCTTTTATATGCCCTCAGCCATCGTAAGTTCGTGATGCCGGAATCGGGAAAAATAATCGCCACGAATGAAGTAGAAATGCCGGCCATCGTCATTACGAGTAACAGAGAACAGGAATTACCCACAGCTTTCAAGGGGAGATGTATTTATCATTACATTACTTTCCCGGAGCCGGAAACCATGCGTGAAATCGTACTGAAACACCACCCTAAGATAGAGCAGAAAATATTAGACATAGGTATAGGTATTTTTTATCAATTAAGACAATTGGGACTGGAAAGAGCTCCTTCTACCCGAGAGCTTTTGAACTGGCTGAAATATGTTTCCCATTTCGAGCCTAAGGATGCTCAACAAAAATTGGAGAACCTGGATGGTTTGGGGGTTTTGATTAAGACCCAGGGAGACATGCAACGAGTCATGAACAGAATCAAAAGCGGTTTCAAAGTCCGATAATCATGTTTGAAACCCTGCCACATCATTTTAGGAATTTCGGTCTGGCGACAGACATACGGACTCTTCTGATATTGAGAAAATCCATGGAAAAAGGATTGGTTCATACGCTTGGTGATTTGTATATGGTATTGAAGGGAATCGTGGTAAAAAGCCCTAAGGAAATGGGGCCGTTTTCTACTGCATTTTATGATTATTTCCTAGACATTAAAATCGAAAAAGGAGAGAGTCTTGACAATGCCGTACTCCGTTCGGAAACGTTCAAACAATGGCTGGAGAACCTTAATCACGAAGAACGACTAGATGAGGAGAATGACTATAGGGATTTCATCAATAAATTCTTGGACGAAGTTCATCTCACGACCTTTGATATCGAACGTATTCTTCGGGGAGAAGACGTGTTGAAAAACGATGATCCCAACATGAAGGATGACAATCCGCAAACCGAGTTCGACGCCCAAAAACATGTGAGCCAGATGGTGGATTATTCCAATATCAGCCTAGAAGAACTACGGAAAAGGATGGAGCAGGTTGCCCAACAACAGCAAAGCCGTCATGAAGGGGGAAGCCATTGGATTGGAGCCTATGGAAATTCGCCTTACGGTCATGGAGGTGCTGCAAAAGGGGGCATCCGGGTAGGAGGTGCCGGCGGAGGCAAAATGGCCCGTGCCGTGATTGGCGATCCCAATTTCTATCCTGTAGAACGGAAGGAGATATTGAAAGATGACAACATGGATGCCGCCCTTGCTGCATTGAAAGGAGTAGAAGAAGCTTCGGCTGAAATTGTTCTGGATTTGGAAAAAACCATCAAGCAGGGCTTGAAAGAAGGCGGGATTTTCCTTCCTTATGAAATGGAAAAAATCCATCAGAAAATACAGGTTCTTTTACTGGTGGACAATGGCGGTTATTCGATGTACCCTTATGTAAAATCGGTGCAAAAGCTTTTTTCGAAAATGAAAACCCGGTTCGCCCATGATTTGAAAGTCCATTATTTCCACAATACGATTTATGGTGGGGTGTATGAAGATGCGGCCAGATTTAAATTCATCAGCTTGAAAAAATTATTATCGCTGGACAAAAATCATTCGGTTTTTATTCTTGGAGATGCGGCAATGGCTCCCTACGAATTGGATGAAAGAAGCCAGGCAGATTGGATGGAGTTGAAAAAGAAATTCAAACGTATCGTTTGGTTGAATCCGGTGAAACAAGCTATGTGGCCTTATACACTGACGACCCAATGGATTGGAAAAATATTCGAAATGTATCCACTGACACCGGAAGGTATCGAGGGGGCGGTCGTTGAGATGAACCGAGTCAGGAAGAAATGATTAAAAAATAAGTTGTTCAAAAAAAGGCCGGGAATATATTCCCGGCCTTTTTTTGAATGGATTCCAATCAGGATTATTCCAACTGTGTAGTGGTAAACCGTGGAAATTCTCCAGGCGGTATCGTAATAGGATGGGTGAATAATACATTACCATCCAAGTCTGTAGTAACGGTATAATCTGCAACGAAATTTGCTCCTTCACCATCATTTTCCGCTAATCCATCCGTGGTATAATACTGGATGAGATAATCGGTATTGGGTTCGAAACCTTCCATCCATCCCGTAACGGATGATGCATCGAATGCGATGATTTCCGGAATAGGCATGGAGCTATTGGATGTCCCTGACAACAATATACCTTTTGACCCATTGTTATAAATACTGTTATTCAGAACTACGATATTATCTCCACTACCAACATATATCCCAACCGAAGCATTATCATAAATCGTATCATTCTGAATCAACAAATCAGTACCGATCCCTGCAACATGAATTCCTAACTGGCCATTCATGATCTTCGAATCGGTGATGGAATTGCCCTGCCCTAAAAAATAAGCATTCGCCTGGGCTGGCCCGGCCGAATCCAAAGTGCCATTGGAAAAGGTAATATTATTACCTGCATTAAAATAATTATAGCTACCACTGTTGTAAATATGACAATTATTAAAATCGATGTCGTGGCAATTTTCATGTAATACTCTAATGCCTACCTGTCCGGAATCATTGATGATCACATCTTCAAACGTAAGGAATTCGGAATCCTTGCCGGTACCGGAACTCCAATTAATAGCCATCCCTTGTGAGGAATTAGCTGTAAATCTCAAGGTGGTAAAATCAATATTGTCACAACCCAAAATATTCAAGCCTATATAACTGTTGTTATCCGCTACCAGATTGGTTACCGTACCGGCACTGCAACGATCCATTGCCAGCCCATAGCCTGTACCACCAGTACTTCTGTTCGAAGTCAGATTCGTGATTGAAAAATTTGAAACTGTGGTTAAGTATGTTCCTATGCTATTATCATTTGTAGTCACATCTGTCATTGTCACCCCATCGCTTGTTGCCACATAAACTCCATAACGTCCATTGAATTCAGGGTTTTCATTTCTAATGGTAACCGTATTAGAACTTCCTACAGAAATACCGTCAAAGGAATTATTTTCAACAATATTCTGCTCTATTGTAACATTACTAGATACATTGATGAATATACCATTACTACTATTATTTCTGACATCATTATTTCTTACAACCACTCCACTCGAACTTACTACGTAAATCCCCGAACTTCCATTACCCATAACATCTCCGCTAGGGTTCGTTCCTACAAAATTATTCAATGCGTTGAGGGTATTTCCAAATAAGTATAGTCCTTCGTTTCCATTATTCCCTGCGATGTTATTGGTCACATCAATATTTGAAATCGAATTTCCGGTCACGGAAATTCCTGCAGAAGTATTTCCAGAACCGGTTACGGATTGGGCCATCGCATTTATACCTACATAATTATTATCCACTAAAGCTCCCGTACCTACATCACCTGAATTGTTGACAAGATATATTCCTCTGTCACATGACGTTACCAGGTTACCTGTAACTTGCAGATTGGAATATGGCGTCTGCATTCTTACCGCCATTGAACTGGTACCATTTCCTCCAATGACATTCATGCCGGATTTATCCGTACCAAAAAAATTATCCTCGATGGTAATATTCGAATTGGTTCCGGTTTCTCCTGTGAATTTAAAAATATAGACTCCAGCATAAACGAATGAATTAAATACATTATTCCGAATGGTAACATCACTTGTGCCATTACGGATGTAAATGCATTGATTGCTTGTTCCCATTGCAGCGGTTCCTGCGGGGTCGGTATTGAAGAAATTATTTTCAATCAAAGCACCACCGGCATTTGCAGAAAAGAAAATTATATTAGAAGGTGTTCCTTTAAAACATAAATTACGAATAACTGAACCTGCGGTATTCGAATTCATAATAAAAACATTACCACTTGTCACCGCAGAACCATCTATTACGATTTGTTGATCCCAACCCGTTCCGCTTGTCGTAGTTCCTACTTGTAAATTACCGGCTGTAGAACCCTGGGTGGCTCCATCAATATTCATCGGGCCGTTGAAACCCGGCAAAGCCCCCGTCAAAGCAATAACATGGGGACCCGCACCCGGAATGGAAAAAGCTATATTCACCAAACTCGGATCCTGAGAAGCCTCTCTAACCGCCGCCCTGAAAGAACAATCCCCGTTGGCATCTGCACAAATACCATCTCCTACATTGGCATCATCGGTATCAGCCGTGGTATTGACGGTAAAGGTTGCCGCTATTTTATCTTCCGCTTTTATAATACCGGAAAGGAGCAGCATCAATATGAATGTTGAAAACAAATGTTTCATGATAAGATTCATTTTGGATTTTTCAAAAAAGAGTAATCGTTTTATTCTAACTGCGTAGCCGTAAACCGAGGAAATGCCCCGGTTGCAACAGTCACAGCATGGGTAAATAATACATTACCATTAGCATCGGTAGTGACGGTATAATCAATGATGAAATCTTCGCCTTCTCCATCTTCATCTATAAGACCCGAAGTGGTAAAATATTGTATCAGATAATCGGTATTGGGTTCGAAGCCTTCCAACCACCCGGTCACATTCGAAGCATCGAAGGCTAGGATTTCGGGGATGGGCATACCGTTATTACTGACCGCATTGGTATATATTCCGATTCCATCATTATTATAAATCGAATTATCAATGAGAGCTATCTGATCCGCACCGTTCACGATATTAATACCATCGGAGGCATTAGAATGGATCGTACAATCCGAAATAGACGCACCTACGGCCGAACCGGAAAAAGCAATACCATGTGACGTAGCATTGAGTACGGTACAATTCGTTATCGTGGTATTCATGCCATAGATCTGCATTGAAGCATAGCCTATGGTTCCCGAAGAACCATCGAAGGTGGAATTGTTGACTGTTATATTATCACCGAGACAAGCAAAATTCGAATGAAAGCTATTTGAGACATTAACATTATTGAAAGTAATATCGTAGTTATTATTGTTGAATATGTAAATTCCACTACTACCCGAATTATCTGCAAAAACATCCGTAAACGTCAGGTTAAAGGTCGATGTTGGAGTAAGGCCATTCCAATCTATGAAAATCGCCCTATTGGCATTATTATTCAAAGTTAGATTTGTAAATGATATATCCTGAACTCCTTTAATATTCAAAGCAGTACCATTATTATTATTGGCGTTGACATTGGAAACCGTTCCGGTAAAACAATCACGTAAAAGGATACTTTGATAAGAGTTAATAGTACCATTTGCACAATTATCATTGGATAATAAACCGTCAATTGTCAGATTCGTAACATTATACAATGCAATACCGTGATTTCCATTATTACTGGTTTCTATGGTATTGAAAGAAACATCCGAATTATCAATGCCATTAATTCTTATGCCTATGCCATCTGCGGTATAATTAAATGTTGAATTGGTAATCGACAAACCTGTCACACTTGAAAATTGCCCCCCATAAGTATCATTATAATTGATGTTACAATTCGTAATGGTAATATTGGATGCACCACCGGCACCGACACCTGAATTATTATACCTTGAGATATCATTATTCAATGAAGACCCTTGAGCAGTATTATTGAATTGTATTCCATAATTCGAATTACCGATATCATCCCCATCAAAATTGACCCCGACCCTGTTATTCCTGGATTGGGTATTGGGGGTTCCAATAAAAATACCACTATTAAAATTTCCTACCAGATTATTCTGTATAACTACATTTGATAACCCGGAGCCGCTGGTGATGATCCCATAACCTCCTCCGCCGGAATTCGTAGCAGTTTGCCCTAATGCATTCACTCCTACATAATTACCGGAAATCAATAAGTCAGAAGAAGCACCATCATGAGTAATCTGTGCTTCTATACCATAGTATGAACTCGTAATCAGATTGTTGGTAACATCTATATTGGTAAAGTGGCCATCACAATCGAAACTCCTATTTGTTCCACCTGGCGTAGAAATCACATTCATCCCACTCACATCCGTACCGAAAAAGTTACCGTTGACATTAATATTGGAAGTTGAATATCCGGTTAAGCCATAACAATAAACTCCCCTTGAGGTATAATTATTGAATACATTGTTGGAAACATTGACATTGGAAGCCTCTCTATGCAAATAGATGCTATTGGTTACCTGCCCTACTGTAGCAGTCCCCGATGCATCCATATTGAAGAAACAATTCTCAATATTCAAGCCTGAATAATTTATTTGTGTATATATATTATAGGAAGTTGAATTGGCCTGCATGACCAAGTTTCTAATTGTGGTTCCTCCGGAAGTAGCATTTAGTGCAAAATTCCATATAGCGGTACCACTATTGAGGACAATCCTCATATCCCAACCGGAGCCACTCGTATTGGTTCCGAGTTGTAGATTACCATTTCCTCCCCCTTGAGTGGCCCCATCAATAACAACAGGTGCTGTAATCCAAGGCATACCTGTAGAACCGTAATTAATGGTTTGCACCCCTCCTCCCGGAATTGCAAAATGGATATTATCCAACGCAGCCGTTTGATTGGCCTCTTCTATAGCAGCATAGAGGGAACAATTGCCATTCGCATCTGCACATATGCCATCACCTACATTATCATCCGGTGTGTGATCTGTCGTATTGACGGTAAAGGTGGCCGACAATTTATCTTCATTGTTTTCGGCATGTAACATAAGAAATGAAAATGCACAACAATAAAATGTAAAAAAGAATTTATTCATGATTCAATTCGGATTTTAAATTTCGAATATTATTCCAATTGCGTAGCCGTAAACCGAGGAAATGCCCCGGTAGCCACCGTAACTGCATGGGTAAATAATACATTACCATTGGCATCTGTTGACACTGTATAATCGATGATGAAATCTTCACCTTCACCGTCTTCATCTATAAGACCCGAAGTGGTAAAATATTGTATCAGATAATCTGTATTGGGTTCGAATCCTTCCAACCAACCGGTCACATTCGAAGCATCAAAGGCCAGGATTTCGGGAATGGGCATACCGTTATTAGCTGAAGTTTGCGTACTGATCCCACTTGCACCGTTATCATAGATTTTATTATTGAGTACGACTACTTGATCTGCCGTATTCTGAATCCTGACCCCATATGATGCATTGGAAAAAATAGTATCATTTTCAATATGGATTCCTATTGCGGAAGCTCCGACATCGATACCATTTGAGGCACTATTCGATATGACGGAATTAGTGATTGTAATATCCTGCCCATTCAAATACACACAATCATATGAGCCATTTGTATTGGTGGAAAATGTAGAATAATCAAATGTAAGCCTGTCTCCTACAGCGGATAGATTATAACTACCACTATCCGTAACCGTACAATTTGTAAAAGTAAGGTCGTGACAATTAGCATTCAATATGACCATCCCACTCACACTCGAATTCTGAACTGTAACATTATCAAAACTCAAATTAAATGTTTCCATAGTGGTAGATCCCCACCAATCAATATATAAACCGTAAAACCCACTCCCTATCGAAGTCATATTGGACAATGTCATGTTCTGACATCCACGGATATCAATACCATCACCGGCATTATTGTTACTTTCCACATTATTAACAGTTCCTCCTGATATCTGACGTAGGTTAAAGCCGTGATGTGAGGTAGTGGTTCCATTATTATTATTGATGTGATTGGTTATGGTAACCGAATTGGCAATTGCTATTGATGTACCATAGGTAGCATTATTATTACATTGGACACTATCCAAAACGAGAACATCGGCATTGTTTACACTTAGGCCATAATTCGAATTATTCGAGAAAGTGGAATTAGAGATGCTAACATTGGGTACGTTATAGAAATAACCTCCGATTGTATTATTCTCAACCGTACAACCAATAATTCCTATATTATCAACATTAGAATTGCTAGCATTGATACCGGTGACGTTATTCTGTATATTTTCATCTGTCAACGTAACATTATCTCCTCCGGAACCAAATAAGTATCCGATACTGGGATGTCCGACATCACCTCCATTGGGGTTTATTCCAATATGGTTGTTTGAAAAACCCATCCCCGGCACATTGATATATACCCCGTATTTATACGCCCCTGTTACATTATTTGTAAACACTCCGTTCGTAAAACTCCCTGTAAGAAAAACTCCATATCCCTCACTCCCCGTACCTCCGGGAGCCAAGGCAGAAGCATTTACACCGATATAGTTACCGGCTATATTGAGATCGTCTCCAACAGTAGCATTTGTATAAATGGCATAATGACTTGCCACAATTAAGTTCTCCGTAAAATCCACATTTGAAAAGCCGGTAATCATATAAATTGAACTCGAAGTGGCGGGTGTAGAAATCACATTGGCACCACTGACATCCGTACCGAAGAAGTTTCCGGTTATATTGAGGTTCGTGGAGTTAGACGAAGAACCTCCAATAATATATACAGCTGTTGATGTGTATTCATTGAATAAATTATTGGTAATGGTCACATTACTGATATTCTGATTCATCTGAATGCAATGGTTACTGGAACCGGCTACCGCCGTTCCTGTAGTATTGGTATTGAAAAAATTATTTTCAACCAAATAGTTGCTTTCATTATACCGAAGGATTATTGCGGCATTACCACCGGTTTGTAACACCAGATTCCTTACTGTTGATCCGCCACTTCCCGTATAAAAATTCAGTAAAATAAAACTGCCTGAAGTGGAAATGACAATAGGCATGTTCCAGCCATTACCGCTGGTGTTTGTCCCTACCTGTAAATCACCATTCGTAGCACCTTGAGAAGTAGCATCGATAACAACGGGGTCTGAAATATTGGGTAGGCTTGTATTCACAACAATATTATGAGGACCAGCTCCCGGAATATTGAAACTTATATTATCCAAGCCCAGAGAAGCATTAGCTTCTTCTATTGCAGCCCTTAGTGTACAATTCCCATTGGCATCGGCACAAATACCATCTCCTACATTTGAATCGGGAGTGTCATCGGTCGTATTGACGGTAAATGTGGCATTTATCTTATCTGATATTTTAGCATTGGATA
>JAHDFN010000134.1 GCA_020628145.1 Saprospiraceae bacterium
CAACATGGTGTGGCCCATGTAAAAAAATGACTAAGGAAATTTTCCCCCAAAAGGAAGTTGGTGATTTCTATAACTCCAAATTCATCAATGTGAAAATAGACATGGAAAAAGGGGAAGGTTTAGAATTGGCCAATACATATCAGGTCAAGGCTTATCCGACACTCATGTTCATTAACGGGGACGGGGAATTGGTCCATCGGGTCGCCGGATATATGGAAGCCGGAGAATTCATCGATTTGGGCAAACAAGCCAACGACCCTACCATGAATCTCGTGGCATTGGACAAACGTTATGAAAAGGGAGAACGTGATGCGGATTTCCTCCGCAAATATACTGAAGCCCGTTATTTCGCTGCCGATGGCAGCCATATTAAAATTGCAGATGAATATCTCAAAACACAGGATAATTGGGATACGCCTGAGAACATGGAATTCATCATACAATTCGTAGAAAACGCAGATTCGGATGCTTTCGATTATATCATTAAGAATCGGAATAAGTTTTCTGAAACTTTCGGAGAACGAATGGTTACACAGAAAATCCAGAACCTCATTTATAACAGAATCTACTACAGTGATCCTAGGCCGACCATTGATGAAGTCGAGGGCATTTTCAAAAGGTATTATCCTGAAAAAGCCGATTTATTGTATGCTAATTTTAAAATGAGTTATTATCGTCAACTAGGAGATCGAAATGGTTATTCGGATGCGGCAATTGAGCGTTTCGACAAACTACCCGTAGAAAATTATGGAGAACTAAACGAAGCCGCATGGACCTTCTACGAAGTTATTGACGACAAGGAAAAATTGAATAAGGCTTTGGGCTGGGCAAAGAAATCGGTCAAAATGGCCAGTCGTTATGAAAACAACGATACGGTGGCTCATCTGTATTATAAATTGGGTAAAACCAAATGTGCGAAAAAGACCGCAAAAAAAGCAATTAAGATAGCTCAGAAAAACGAAGAGGATTATTCCATTACCCAAGAACTTTTGGATAAAATCAAAGCAGGAAAATAATTCCAACATATAATACTCAATTAAGGGGGAGGCCGAATAGCCTCCCCCTTAATATTTTATCATCATGAGATACTATCTACATATCGCTTATGACGGCAGGGCTTATCATGGTTGGCAAAGGCAAAGCCATGTCATTTCCATACAAGAGGTTTTGGAAAACCGTATCTCGGAAATACTAGGCGAAAAAACCATTTGTATCGGTTGTGGAAGAACGGATGCAGGTGTCCATGCATCACAATACATTCTGCATTTCGATACGAAAAAAGACTTTCCCTCCGATTTTATCCAACATTTGAAATCTCGGCTCCCCGAAGACATCCACCCTTTTGAATATTCTGCTATTGAAAAAGGGCCACATGCCCAATTCAATGCTACTCGGAGAAGCTATGAATATTATTTCCATATCGGAACGACTCCCTCTGACGAACCCTATAGCGGTTTCTTTTTTTCCGATGCCCTTGATTTGGAATCCATGGAAGAAGCGGTTGAATCCATCAGGCATAATCTTGATTTCAGGCATTTCTGCAAACGCCCCGATTCATACCAACATACCCGTTGTATTATTTACGAAATCGGATTGAAAATATTGGATAAAGATAGGTTCAGGTTCGATATTACGGCAGATCGTTTTCTCAGGGGCATGATCCGAATTCTTATACATAGATTAATTGAAGTTGGAAGAGGGCGATTAGATATTGAAAAATTCAAATCATACCTCAATCCGGAAGTAAAGCCGGAATTCATTAAGTATGCTCCGGCACAAGGGCTTTTCCTTTCCGAAATCACATATCCTAAACTACGATTTGCCAAAAAGAAATGGAATCGTTTTACTTAGTCAATATATCTTACTTCGGTACTTTCCAGATTCTGGATACAATGATAATCGTCAATAATCCGCACACCATCGCCAATGTCCTGAATGGGAATAACACAACGCCATCCTCTATCATCGGATAAGGTATCATTATGGGAATGCCCAAAGTCGCATCTCCTCCTCCGAACCTAAGGATGAATGCTACGATAAATCCTGCAATGGAACCATACTTATTCGCCTTGGGATCATACATCGCCGTAACGAGTTGGGGAAATAAAAGGCAATAAACAAAATCGCTGCAAAGAAACCACAGGGCATAAACACTTTGTATTTGTAAAGCAAGCAGTGTAGCCGCTATACCGATAATCCAAATCATCCTCTTGATAACCTTGGTCAGTTTTTCACTGGACAAATCAGGACGGAATAAAGGTTTATAAACATTCCAACCCGCCATGGATGATGCCGAAAGGATGGAAGAATCCACTGAAGACATCACGGCAGCTGCAATAGCTCCCAAGCCTATGGTAGCAACAATGGGATGGGTAAGGTACCTCATTACATAAGGAAGGATTTCTGCCGGATTCTCAGGGGCTCCCAAAGCTCCCATAGCCGTCCAATCACCAACCGTCGTGAAGGCATCGCCGATAACGCCGATCATGATGGCCGGTATGGACGCCAGAATACATATACCTCCGGCGAGGATAGAAAGCCACATGGCCGTATTTTCGTTCTTGGCGGAAAGTACCCTTTGGAAATAAACCTGCCACGGAATCCCTCCCAGCATCAGTAATAAGGCAAAGTCCCACCAATTCCAATAATAACTCCCCAAAGCTTCTTTCGAGGGCAGGAATGATGCCAATGCCCCTTTATTTTCCTGATAGATGGACCAGGCGTTATCCCATCCGCCTACGGTATCCAATGCAAAGGGGATCACCAATATCAAACCGAACATCAGGAGAATCATTTGGAAGATATCCGTCAAGGCAACGGCCCAAAGGCCTCCTATTGCCGTATAGGCAATGGCTATGACCGACGAGATGATAATGGCTGATGTGAAGTCGATTCCCAGAACGGTTCCGAAAGTCGTACCCAGTGCAGTGAGAATCGCAGCAGTCCAGAATATCTCTCCGGCCAATGCAGGTATGAAAAGAACGGCCCCCATTCCCCTACCGTATTTTTGAGCGAGGGGATCCAACATCGTTTTGTATTCCATCCGCCTCATTTTCCGGGCAAAAAACAATCCACCCAATATCAGACTGATGGCATACCCCCAAGGAGCTTGAACCCAAATGAGTCCATAGTCGGCATTGTAGGTGTTTTCTGCGGTACCGTTGATATATCCGCCCCCAACCCAAGTCGCACTCATTGTGAAAACGGCAACGAATAGCGGAATGGAACGCCCCGCCAACATGACATCTTCTTCCGTTTCCGTTTTTCTGATTTGTCCGGCATAGGCACCGATGAAAAAAATCAGACCATAAAAAAACATCATGGCAAAGAAACCACTCCAAAAGACCGGTTGCCCTATCATATATAATATCAAACCGACAGCCAAAAGCATTACCAGCAAAATCGCCGTCGGTTGAAGCGATTTAATTATCTTTTCCATTCCGTTGATTTTCCTATGGGATGTAAAGTAGGGAATTATGGAAAAAGAAAGAATGAACTGTGGTTTTTATTCCAGATAGAATCCCATATCCATCAGTATGGACTCAGATTGATTGTCTGCATGAACCATGATGATTCTTCCGGATAGGCAGACACATGCCTGGCAATCTTCACCTACCCCTGATGAATCGATGAAAACATTCTGAACGTCCACGCTTTGCTGTTCCAAATAATTCCGGATAACGGTAACATCATCGTCTTCCCCGTTCAGATTACTTTGCCAGGGATTGGCACATTGGGTTTCATTGAAGTGATAAATTTCAATGATGGAATTGTCCTTACAACTTGTCAGCCATAAAATGCAAAGGATGATTTTGAAAAATAAGTATTTCATAATAATGGATTTTTATTTAGGGACGGTATTAATGATGAAAATGGTTGGAAAATCCGAAAAAGATTCTTATATTAAAGAAGCGAAAACACTACTCACCTCGTTTCCTAATAAAAGGAGCTTTCCTTTTTTCCCTAAAAAAGTCTTCAACAGACTTCTATCAAAAATATTGGATTTAATTTGAAGGTAGTAGCCGATACTCCTTCCTTATTTATAATACACACAAACTACTTGTTTATGCTTACGTATAGATTAGCCTCCTCCGCCTCCGCCTTGGGAATCCTGCTTATATTCACTGCAATTATTATTGCACAATCCACCTTCATGGGGTATCATGGGGAAAGTTATAATCTAGGAATGCATTTCATTTCCGAATTAGGAAATCCATTCAAAAACAAATTCTATTTTCTTTTGAATGTAGGATTCATGATTGCGAGTGCAATGTTCATTCCTATGACATTACAATTGGGTAAACATACAGGATGTCGTTTGGGAAGGCTCGCCAGTTATATCGGAGTGGTCGCTATGATTGCGATCTTCCTTGTCGGTTGTATTCCCGAAACCAATCATCAACCGCATTTCATTGCTGCCATTTCATTTTTTACAATTTCTTCAATCATGTCGGGGCTATTCGCATTTTTAAGTTTGAAAAATGACAAACTGAGTAATTACCTTTTCGTGCCGAGTTTATTACCCGTGGTTTTGTTCATCATCTTCTTGATTTATCCTAAAACGGAGTTGAACAATATAACTGCCGACCCACAAAATTACATCCGACCTAAAATCGTTGGGTTGGCCGTTTTGGAATGGGCATATTTTTTTGCAATGAGTTTTTGGGTATTGTGTGCTTCCCACTTTCTTTGGAAAGCGGGCAACAATCATCAAGCAAAGGAAAAGACTCTTGCCTAGATTATTTTTAGAAAACAAACAAGTTTCATTTTCGGATATACTCAATCAACTCGTTCAATTCCCATGCATTTTCAAGTTGGTGGTTTCCAATGGCTGTGCGACACAATTTCACCAAATGGGCTCCACTATCCAAAGCTTTTCCAAAATCGTAGGCCAGTGAACGGATATAGGTTCCTTTAGTACAGGTCACTTCGAAATCGACTAAAGGCATTTCGACCTTGGTAAACTCCAAGGAATGAATGGTCACCGGTCGGGATTTCACTTCTACGGTTATTCCTTTCCTTGCCTTTTTATATAATGGTTGGCCATCTACTTTAATCGCCGAATACATGGGGGGATATTGTTCGATATCTCCAAGGAATCCTTGTCTTTTTTCTTCTATCAATCCAGTATGAATATGTTCTATAGGGAATGTTCCATCAACTTCGGTTTCCGCATCGAATGAGGGCGTGGTTTCTCCCAACTTCATCGTCCCCGTATAGGTTTTGCCCAAGTCTTGGAACTCGTTGAGTTTCTTCGTGAATTTCCCGGTGCAAATGATAAGCAAACCCGTAGCCATGGGATCCAGTGTTCCTGCATGACCTACTTTTATTTTACGAATACCCAATTTCCCCTTGATTGCAAAACGTATCTTATTCACCACATCAAAGGAAGTCCACCCTATGGGTTTATCTACCAATAATACGGCACCGGCAAGGAAATCATAATCGGGTTTGGATGATGGAGGTATTATTTTCAAAAGGAAGGAAGCTTTATTAAACTTTAGATTTTCAAAAAGAACAATCCTATTAGGAAGCAAAAAGTTTCCATGCGATTGCTGCTATCCCTACGACGAAACAGTAAATGGCAAAATAGGTCAGTTTACTTTTCTTGACCAATGCGATCATCCATAAGCAGGCAAACATCCCGGTAAGGAAGGCTGCAATAAATCCGGCGATCATCTCATTTGTAAAAGTAAAACCCTGATCGATGAGGTCTTTTGCCATTTTCCCTAATATCAAGGGTACGACCATCAGGAAGGAAAAACGGGCTGCACGTCCCCTGTCTATACCTAAAAGGACTGACGTGGAAATCGTAGCTCCCGAACGGGAAATACCGGGTAGAATAGCAATCATCTGGGCAATTCCGATTATCACTGCATGACCATAACCGACTTTCTTATCCGTATCTTTGGCCCTATCCGCAAAAAAAAGCAACACTCCCGTAATCAGTAACATCGCTCCCACCAATAAAAGATTGGCATCGAAAAGACCTTCTATGACATCATCGAAAACCAAACCTACAAATGCGGCAGGAATCATGGAGAGAACTATTTTCAATGAAAATTGGAATTCCTCATTGTTTTGGAAACGGAAAAGCCCCTTAAAGATTTCCATAATATCCTCCCTGAAAACAACAATCGTACTCAATGCCGTAGCAGCATGCAGGACAACGGATAATTGTGCTTCCTTTTCTCCGGCATCATATCCCAATATAGCCTGGGCCAATTCGATATGCCCACTGCTACTTACCGGAAGGAACTCTGTTAAACCTTGTATGATACCGATGATGATGGCATCGAAAAAATCACCCATTGATTGATTAAGCTATTGTATTTTTCTTGAAAATGGCCCAAAGTTCCATACCCAATCCCATGAGTATGACTATGGGTGCGATTACCATCCTTCTAAAGGAATAAACCTCATCGGGATTCCACTGATCGGGAGCTTGAGCTCCACCGGTCATCAATAACAAACCGATGAGTACCAATAATGCTCCAACACCCATCAGAATGAAATTCTGTTTACCATAAAGCATCTTGACATTTCCTACCGTTGATGTTTTTTTTCTTCGGGTTGTTGTTTTTGAAACCGTTGGTTGGAGTTTTCTTTCCTTTTTGGGTTCGGTGGACGTAGTGACTACTACTTTCCTGTCAGAAGGTTTGTTGGATTCTTTTTCCTGATTCCTGTTCCTTTTCTTCTTTGCCATTATTCGAAATTATTTTATGACGTTGTTTAAAAATGATTCAATAATTCGATTGCAGACCATTGATTCCTTTTTAAACAACTTCTATCACTACAATGGAAAACAAAGTCCAAAGTTATGAATATTATTATCAATACAATTCATTTATATCCGATTTCAGGTAATTCCTTACCGTTAACCAAGTACTCCCTGCCGTTATTACGATACCGAATGCGAGCATCAGAACGAAAACAACCATCCAAACCGAAATCGTAAATAAAGTATCCAAACCCGGAACCTGGCCAATCAACCACCACCTCACCAGCATCAGTCCAGAACCGGCAACCAAAGCACTGAGAAGGCCTCCCATAATACCCATCCGGATATAAGGACGACTTATAAACGAAGGAGTTGCTCCGACCAAATGCATATTGCGAATCAAGAAGCGGTCAGTATGTAAGGCTTGCTTGATCGCATATATAATCAGGAAGACGGCCACCAATACCAATATAAAACTGATCCCCAATCCAATCCAACCGATTCGCCCCCATTGCCCGGAAATGCTCCCTGCCAATCTTTCTTCATAGTTGACATCACTTACCCTTTCATCCGATTTGATTTTCTCTGCAATCCGTTCCAGTCCTTCGGGTGTCATATAATCCGCTCCCACATGGAATGTGATGATATCATACAGGGGATTTCCCAAGTTGTATTCCGTCAAGTCCACTTCCAGTCCGAAGTCTTCCTGCATGAGTTCTGCTGCTTCCGCCTTTGAAGTATATTTGACGGAATTTTCCTTTACGAATTCCAATGCGGCGATTTCTCCTTTTAAGCCTTCCGTTTCAGAACCTTCATAACCATTTTTGATTTCGACGACAATCATCACCTTTTCCTTGAACAGGCGAACCAGTTGTTGGGATTGGAGTATAATCGAGCCGAAAACACCTGCAAGGAACAAAACCAAGGTTACGCTTATCAAAGCATAAAAGTAATTAGGTCTTATTTTAATTTCCGATTTACCTGCCAATGCTGCCATAGGCTACAAAAATAGAAAAATTACGATATGATATTTTAAAGAATGTATTATTCATTCTTGGTTTATTTATTTTGGGAATCCGAATGACTTCATGAATTGACAATACTTGCCCTGCCCCATGTACATGATTATTTTTCGTATCTTGGGGGTTCTAATTTAATTTTGATAAAAGGTGAAGGCATTCCTTTCTACTATCATTCTTTTTTGTATTCCATTCTTCCTTTCTTCCCAGATAAGATTGGAAAATCCTTCTTTTGAAGGAATACCTCAGGATGCAACAGTCCCTACAGGATGGATGCCTTGTGAGCTGGGTACAACCCCGGATATTCTTCCCGGTTATTGGGGGGTTCATCAGGAAGCTTCGGATGGTGATACGTTCATGGGATTAATAACCCGTGCCGACGGGACTTTCGAAAGTGTCGGTCAACGACTCAAGGAATCACTCGAAAAGGGCGAATGCTACAGCATGGAAATAGATTTAGCCAAATCAAATACTTATTCGGGATATAACCAATCATTAAAAATCAGGGTATGGGGTGCTTTTTCGAGGTGCCAAAAAGCATCACTCCTATATGAAAGCCCAATCATCCACCATGCCGAATGGGAACGGTATTCTTTTTCCTTCATTCCCAAATTCCAATATCATTACATCATCATAGAAGCCTATTCCCCTAAAGGTAAAATTTCCAAGGGCAATGTACTGATTGATAATGTGAGCCACATCCATTCTTGTAAAAGGGTTTAAATCCCTGTTCATTTATTTTTCCCAATATATGCAGCAAATCCTCATCTGAGCAGGTTTGCATATTACAGTCCGTCTAATTCCCTTACCTATCCTGTTTATTTCTACTTATCAAAATATCCGGCTTATGAAGAAGTATCTACCGACTTTAACCATCTTGCTATTCCTATTCTGTTTATCCACAATGATAAATGCCCAAAGAACCATTAAAGGACAAGTCATGCTTGAAGACGACGGTGAAGCCATCGGAGCAAACGTAGTCGTAGATGGCAACGAAAAAATCGGTACCGTCACCGAATATGACGGCACCTTTACCCTTGCCGTACCAGAGGAAGCAAAGGCACTAAAAATATCCTATACGGGATTTAATACGCAGGTAGTCTCTATTGAAAATAAAAATTCCGTATTCGTTACGTTACTCCCTGATAGCGAAATTCTATCTGAAATGGTCGTTACCGGATATGGCCATTCCAATAGAAGAATAGGAAAAAGAAAACGCAACAAAATAGCCATTCGGGGAGTGGGTACAATCGGTACAATATCCAACTCAGGATATCCGACCATTGACCCCGAAGGAACAGAAGAGTATGCAGAATTAACCCCCAACAAATATGTATCTCCTCTAAAAGAATCCATTTCCACATTTTCCATTGATGTGGATAATGCTTCCTACAGTAATATCAGAAGGTACATCCAACAGATGGAAATGGCACCACCTAAAGATGCCGTCCGTTTGGAAGAAATGATCAATTATTTCAATTATGATTATGAAATCCCCCAGGGAACACATCCATTCAGTATAGCAACGGAATTAGGAAATGCTCCTTGGAATCCCAAACACCGATTATTGAAAATCGGATTGAAAGGATATGAGATGCAATACGAACAAGCCCCCGTCAACAACTTGGTTTTCCTAATTGATGTTTCCGGTTCGATGAGTTCCTATAACAAATTGGATTTAGTCAAAAAATCCCTGAAGATGCTCGTGGATAATATGAGGGATGAAGATCAGGTTTCCATCGTAGTTTATGCCGGGGCAGCCGGATTGGTACTTCCTAATACAAAGGGAATTGATAAGAAAAAAATCATCAAGTCCCTTTCAAAGTTGGAAGCCGGTGGTTCAACGGCAGGAGGTGCAGGTATCCGCCTGGCATATCAACAAGCCAAAGAACATTTTATTGAAAAAGGAAACAACCGTGTTATTCTTTGTACGGATGGAGATTTCAATGTCGGTGTCAATAGTGAAGAAGGCTTGGAAAAACTGATAGAAAAGAAACGTGATGATGGGATTTTCCTAACGGTATTGGGTTATGGCATGGGCAATTACAAGGATAACAAATTGGAAATATTGGCGGACAAGGGCAATGGGAACTACGGTTATATTGACAACATCAGAGAAGCCAAGAAAATGTTGGTGGACGAAGTGGCCGGCACTATGTTTACCATTGCCAAGGATGTTAAAATACAAATACAGTTCAATCCGGAACAAGTGGAATCCTATCGCCTGATCGGATATGAGAACCGATTATTGGAAAACAAGGATTTTGAAGATGATAAGAAAGATGCGGGAGAATTGGGTGCGGGCCATACCGTTACGGCCTTGTATGAAATCATTCCCAAAGGGAGCAGGGACAAGGAGAACCCGAAAGTGAAAAAGAAAGAAATCACTACTCCTGAAAAATCATTATTGGTTGCTGATGATTTGGCGACCATAAGACTGAGGTATAAAAAACCTGAAGGGGACAAAAGCCAACTGATTGAACAATCCATTCCAAAACAAACATTAACACTGGCAGAATTTTCAGAAGATTTCAAATTCATCTGTTCCGTAGCTGCCTGGGGAATGCTTCTAAGGGATTCGGAATATAAAGGAAAAGTGGATTGGAAGATGATTCAAAAATTGGCGGAAGCGGGTAAGGGAGATGATAAACATGGTTACCGCCGGGAATTCATCAACATGGTTAAGTCGAGTAAAAATATTATTAACGGAGGACGACTCAATGCCGGCAAATAAAGGTCGAGCATTTCCATTATAAATCGAGGGCGAATTTTTTTTCGCCCTTTTTTTATTGTCGTGCAGCGAAATGAATGTTCAACCTATTCTAATTATAGAACAATAGATGGAAAAATTTCTTTCCTTATCAAATTGAACTAAGAATTTTCATCATAATTTTTTTTAAGATCAAAACTGGGAAGTCAAGGTCTTATTTTTTGAACCTAGGTTCACACAATAAAAACACTTATTGTGTAGAACATTTGGTAAATGGTTAGATTTCATATCTGGGTCTCGGAAAGTATTCCGGGACCTATTTTTTTCTTCCGATTTCCACACAAACCGGAAGATGATCACTATATCCACCAAAATATCGACCTCTACTATAAGTCCGGTTCGGTCGGTACTGTCCGGATTTTTCATGATAGAAAAGCATCCATTTACGATTGAAGACTTTGGCATTGTAAACATCTGTTTTTTTTCCATCTAACAATGAACCGGAAACTATCACATGATCCAACATATTCCACTCTCCCCGATAATTATAAGAACCTAATCCTTCTTTTTCCAAATCGTACATTAAATCATACAAAGCCCCGGGGCGGGAATCGGAAACGGGTGGTTTGGCTCCTAGGACTTCGTTCACACTTTTATTAAATGGTTCGTCATTAAAATCACCGATAAGAACAACATGTTCTTTTTTATTTTTCCGGAAAATCCCATCTATTTTATTTTTAACCTGACTGGCTACATAAGTCCTCTTTGGCTCCGAAGCTTCCACTCCTCCCCTACGGCTCGGCCAATGATTGACAAAAACATGGATTTTTTCTTTTTTCGAATTTTGCAACACGGCATATAAAACATCACGTGTCGTATAATCCTCGACGACTTTCTTCGGGAAATCAATTCGGATAAAATCCTGCTCCAATAAATTATATTCTGATTTATCATATAACAAGGCTACGTCTATTCCTCTTAAATCCGGAGATTCCTGATGAACGAAACCATAATCAGAATTTTTAAATTGTTCATCTTCAATCAAATCTTTTAGCACCCACGAATTCTCTACTTCGCAAAGCCCCATAATTCCCGGCTCTCCCATATAGTGGATCACTTTGGCCAAATGATTTATTTTCCGTTCATATTTTTTCTTATCCCATTCGTTTCTCCCGGTCGGTGTAAAATCATCATCCTTTTTATTCTGTTCATCGGTTAAATCAAAAAGATTTTCGACATTGTAAAACCCAATTCTGGCCACTCCACCATCATCAGGGTCGCCTTCTATGGGTTTTACCCCCATTCCCCCAATATTTACCTCAGGTCGCTTATTTTCTAAGGCTTCCTTTTTTTCATCATTTTTAGAAACATGTTTTTTACCATTATTACAACCCAATGAAAAAACAACTAGGAAAACCCAAAAGATAATTGTGTATTTATACATACGTTTATTGTTTACGATGAAATTCTATGTACAGGACAAAACTTATTCAATCGCCTTGTCAGGTGTTAGTTCACCTGAC
>JAHDFN010000135.1 GCA_020628145.1 Saprospiraceae bacterium
TCCTATCCGTTTCATTCGATCACCGTAAATTTCTGACCCGTAAAGAAAAGTTGAAGTTGAGCATAAATGGTTTGTCTTAGAAAACTGAAGTTATGCACTTTTAAAAAAAGGATTCAAAAAAGTCAGGACTGTTTCCATTAGAATGAAGTCTATTATCTCCGATTTTATTTTTCAATTAACGATATGACAAAATCTAGATTACCTTTTATTATTTTAGTATTCGGATGTTCTGTTCCTAGGGACGTATAAAAAATTCCATGTGCTTTTTCCAAAAGGGTTTTCGCCCCTTGATAATCCCCAAGGGCTTTAAGCACGGTTGCCAAATTGGAATGGTATCGGGCAATCGTTTCATGTCCATCTTCCAAGAGGTTGTTTGCAATGTCCAATGCCCTTTGCCTCAATATTTTTGAAGCCGAATAAAATCCGTAATTTTTATCTAAAAAACCCAAGTCATTCAATAGCTCCGCCAAATCCAGATTATCTTCATTGAAAAACAAATTCCTTAAACGCTCTGCATAAGGTCGGGATGCATTTTTTTCAGCCAAATCATGTTCAGGATTCAAATCATTATATCGTATGGCAAGACTTATTGTTTTAATGTAAGGAGTTGCCCAATCCACATGGGGCTTTAGTTGCCCTATCACCACTTCGGTTATGAGGGGGTGTACTGAAAAATGATGGGTTTCCTTATTCTTTTGAAGCCAGCCCGTTTCAACAATCTGCTCCACTTCATCCAAATCGAATTCGATGGATAATGTTTTGAAAAGGGATTCTACATCTGCTTCATCCATTTCTTCTGCCGGGGGGAGCAGGGCAAATGCCTTGAGTATTTCCCGGTGTTTTTCGGGAATAGAAGAAATATTCTTAAAAATGAAAAAGATATACTCGTTCACTTTCGCCCGCTTGAGATTCATGGCATCCGTATTGCCATGCTCACCGGTATCTATGCCTACCTTGTTCAGTTCAGGGTCTTTTACCCACCGCTCTTCGATGATGCTTTCCAGTTTTTCAAAAGGCATGTTCCTTTTGCGGGCGGCCTTGGCTATCAGTTCTATCAATAGGGTATGTCGGAAAAGTTTTTGAACCAGGTGTTCTATTTTCTTATCCGGGATGTCACTGTCCTCTGTCTTTTCGAAGTGTCTTTTGAATAGGCTTACCGCCAATTCCATGCTCAGAGAATCGACCGATACGGTTTTCCATCCATCCGGGTTCACCCGGGATGTGAGGAGGAAATGGCAATTGGATCGGGTGAATTGTTGGCGGTAGGGGGTAATGTCTTCCTTGTCATTGGCATTGTCCAGCACGACGAGTGTACGGTCGAGATTGCTCAGGGTATTGATGACCAATCCCAAGGCAAGATCCGGTTGTTGGCTCAGGAGCAATTCTTCGACTTTTTTAGCGATGTGGAGATTATTCAGCAGAACGTGATTATTGACGAATGCTTCCCGAATGCTGCTTGAAACGGTCAGCCAGGCGAGGTGCCGGTAATATTCATTATTCCCGACGAGGTATTTGGTGGCGAGGGCGGTTTTCCCTATCCCTCCAACACCGTTGACGAGTACGGCAGGGTTGTTACCGCTCAGGTGAGACCGGATTTCCTCCAATTCCTTTTCCCTCCCCATGACATGTTCGGCGGAGATAGGGATATTGTTGCTTAGAAAACGGTGGATTTTTTTGTCACCGTAAATCTGGCTGATGTGTTGGTTTTCAATATAGGTACTGAGTTTACCCATATTGATTTGCCGCTCTATTTGATTATTTTTCTTAATTTCCAATTGTTTTTGTACCCAATAATTTCAGTACGGACTCTGGGAACAAGGTGGAATAAGTCCGAAAAAACTATTCCGGTTCTTCCGGTGTCTCTTTAATTTCCGGCTCTTGTTTCTTCTTGTACAATTTCACATTGATTGCAACGACGCCCTTTGGCCCTGTTCCTAATTCGAAGGTGACTTTGTCATCTTCTTTTACCCTACCTTCGATATGGTCTTCGTGTACGAAGTAATCTTTTTTAGTCCCTATTTCATTGATGAATCCAAAACGTTTTTCTTCATTGTAGAACTTCACCCTCCCTTCTCGTCCTTCGATTTCCAATTCTGATTGTTTAGGGGTTTTTATCTGTATTTCCTCTAATTTTATCTCTGTTTTCTTTTTCTTCTCCGGCGGTGTACTCGTCAAATTCCCATTCTCATCCATGTACATGAATTCCTCTGTTGTTTTCCCTTCCAATTTCCGCTGTTTCTTTTTTTCCGCCTTGTCCTGTTTCTTCTTCCTTCTTTTTTTCTCCCTTTCCTTTTTATAAAAACTATCTGCCATAACTTAGATGATATAATTAACGAATTGATATTATCAAATTCAAGCAAATAGTAATGACTTAAGTGCTATTATTTTAAGTTTGATAATGACTGTAATCCCTAAAGGTAATGCATTCAGTCCACTATACTATATCCTTCTCCTATTCTTTTTGTTTTGCAGCCTCTTAGCAGGTGTATTTCCATACCTATCCCAGTTGCAGCAGAGCAGATACCTCCCTACATTGTTAATTAGATGTTATCACGAAAGATTGATTATAGCCAACCGGTTCTTTTGAAAACATGTCTGCGTTATTCCTCTCAACCGTAGCTATGGCTACGCTTTTCGACGAATGCCTTGCCTATTTCCAAAATTCCTCATTTGCCTTACATAAAAAACATTTCGTGATAACATCTACTGTATTGTAAGCCTAAAATTAGATACCGAATCTTTTCGGATTTTAGTATTACATTTGAAGGGAATTACAAACTGTAAGGGGGCCTACAAGGTTTCACGCTTATTATCCGAAATTAAGATACGTGAAACTTAATTCCCGCTAACATTCACTTAATCATTGGTTTAATTTGTATTCGTTTTCATATACAATATTTGAATCCAATACTACCCTGCATTCATAAACCCAAAAAAGAAAGCGTTAGAACAACCAAAACAAAATCATGAAAATACGCTCACGAATAGACAAGGAAATCATACACTTTGCACAAAAAGACTCCATGATTTCTTCGAAATATCGGACGATATCCTACAAACACAATGGTCGGGAAATAAAAGTAAAATTACCCGAAAAGAATATCTTAAAACAAATTTTCGGCTTATTCAGATTGAGCCGCAGAGCATTGAGGCTTGACAAGTGTAATGTTTTCCTACATAATGACAATCTGATTATCATCCGGCAAGGTGAGGTTTATTTTTACAATACGGCAGAGGATAAACTAACCCATACGCTCAGTTTAAGGAACTGTCGTAACGTCTTACACCAATCCATCAATTCGACGCCCGACGGATATATTTATTTTGGAGAATACGGATTAAATCCGGATAGAAATACCGTACCGGTTTATCGGAGCAAGGATGGCGGCATGAGTTGGCAGGAAATATATACATTTCCGGCCGGCAGCATAAAACACGTCCACGGTTGTTATTATGATAAATATACAGATAAAATATGGGTCTGCACCGGAGACTTCGAAGGAGAAAACTGGTTATTGGTGGCTGACAGGGAATTCAAGGATATAACAAAAATAGGTGACGGGCAGCAAAAATACAGAACCTGCAATTTGATTTTCACTTCCAGCGAAGTCCATTGGCTCATGGATAGTCAATTGGAAACATCTTATCATATTGTTTTGGATCGGACTACGAATAAAACCACTGTCGGACAAAAACTGATGGGGCCGGTCTGGTACATTAAAGAGTTGGAAGGCAATAAGTATTTGGCAGCTACCGCACAGGAAATCGGCAAAGGCGTTTTGGATGAAAAAGTCCATTTATATTATTCGGAAGATTTAAAAAATTGGGAAACAATCAGAACCTTCGATCATGATGGATTGCATAAAAAGTATTTTAAATTCGGTGTAGTTGGGTTTGCCGACGGCCGACAAACCAAAGAAGAATTCTATATGTTTTTTGAAGCCGTAAAAGGATTCGACGGCCAATCCATTAAATGTTCATTATAATGAAAGAAAACCAACGTCTTTACACAAATGAGGAATTGGAATCACTTATTAATTCAAACCAATTCCCTTTATTGAACAACCGTCACATTGACGAACTAGATAGTCCTTCAACTCAAAAAGCCTTATTTGAAAAAATAGAGAATACGTCCTTGGAATTATCCGACTATCCTAAATTCAAAAATATTACTTCCGAGGATATTATTAAGCTAAGGCTTTTCTTACATCTTGGACAAGAGAATTCAAAATTGGATAATTGGCACCTGAAGCTATTAAGATATATAGAAATCAATTTACCCAAATTGAAAAAAAATGAGAAAAAACATGGACGTTCCAATAAAAGCAGCATTTTGATTTTCCAACAAATCAAAGCTCTTTTTGTCGAATATTATTTAACACATAACGATTTAATCTACCTGAACACAGCTATTAAAATCACCGATTTAAAATGGGCCACACCCCTTTCGGAAACACCCTACCCTATAAAAGAACTGAACAGTATAAAAAACAGACAAATCGAATATATTCTTAAAGATTTAGTCAATGGATAAAAAAATAATTGTTTTCTGCCCCAACCCTTTCAGTTTATATACAACCAGTTTGTGTGAATTATTAATTCGCAAGGGATATCATATCGAATGTATCGTTGTAAGGAAATTCACACTCAACCGATTTAAAAATGAATTTGCCAGGGATGGGAAAAGGCTTATTAAGAAAATTTGGAAAAAACTCTTCCTAAGGGAACAATCCTATTCGAATGATTCGAATTCAATCGTGGCCTTCAGAAAGAAGAATAAGCTATTGGTAAAAAACATTAATGAATTTAAAGGACACGGTACTAAAATCGTAAAATGCAATTCTTTAAACGACCCCAATGTCGAACATCTCCTTAAAACCTATGATGAAAAATTAATCGTCTTTACGGGAGGAGGGATTATCAGAAAAAACATTCTGGATCAGGCAGGTGACGGAATAATCAATTGCCACATGGGAATCCTACCCAAATACAAAGGCATGGATTTGCCCGAATGGTGTATCCTTGAAAACGAAACCGAAGAACTGGGCATCACCCTACATTTCATGGACAAGGGAATTGACACCGGGGACATTTTAAAAAAAATAAAAATACCATTGGGAGAACATACTTCAATAAAGGATTTAAGGGTAAGTTTCGAACCCATCATGGTGAGTTCAATGGTTTCCATCGTAGAGGACTGTATGAATGGAAAAGCCATACGGACGAAACAAAGCACTAAGGATAAAAGACAATATTTCATAGTACATGAGAAGCTCTATCAAGTCGCTGAGAAAAAACTAAAAAAGATGAAAACGAAAACCGACACCCATACCGCTTAGGCAGCATCTTCAAAATGTTTCAACCTTCGCCACAATACGGCTATGTATTTTTTGTACCTTTATCCCTCCACATCCTTCAGGCAAATCATATGTCATGGTTCCGGATGTGATTAGATCCAAAAATAATAGATATGAAATGTAAGATATGTAATACTGAAAATGAGAACATTCATTATATATTACGTAATTCCAAGGTTATTAAATGCAAAAACTGTAATTTTCATTATTCTACCTACCTGGATGAAGAATTCAATTCTGATGCACAAGGTGACGAACCTTTGACTGACGAACTAAGGAATTACCTCAGACATCAACTGCAAAATAATAAGCAAAGATTTTCCTCTCAGGTAAAAATCTCAACGGAATATCTCGAAGGTATCGAATCTCCCAAAATACTTGATGTGGGTATCGGGGGAGGACTATATCTTTCCATGATGTCAGCTACCAATCTCAAACCGGATTCTTACGGTATAGAATTAGATCAATTAAGATTAAAATTCGCAAAGGAAGAATACAAATTAAAAGATATTTACTCCCTTCCTCTTCAGGATGATTTTTGGATTGAGAATCATAAAAACAGTTTTGACCTCATCACTTTATGGGATGTAATAGAACATGTAAACTCTCCAAAAGAAATATTCGAATGCTCAAAAATATTATTGAAGGATGGAGGACTTTTAATCATGGATACTCCGTGCCGTGACACCTTCTATCACAAATTCGGAAGTTTCACTTATAAGATGTCTAATGGAAAACTCCCAACGTTCCTAAACATCATGTATTCCGATCATCCATATGGACACAAACAAATATTATCGAAAAAGGATGTGGATTCCTTATGCGATCTTAGTGGACACCAATTGAAATACATGGAAGTTTTTCACGAGTTATCTTTTCCCATAAAATTCTATTTGAAAAAAATGTTCAAAAGTTCACTACTGGTCTCCGTCATGAATCCTATCGTTGAAGTCATCCTCAATTTATTCAGAATAAAGAATAAAATGATTTTCGTAGCACAGAAACATAATAACGGAAATCATTAAAACCGATTTTACAAAAAACGATTATGAAAACATATAAGTTCTTACTATTTAGCCTGTTTTTTTCGCTGAACCTTATGGAAAAATGTGAAGAAAACAATTCGGACACAAAAGCTATTCCTTTTGTATTAACGGATCATAATAATATTTCAATTACAACCTTAATCAACGAAAAGGATACGCTGAACCTCATGCTTCATACCGGAGCAGAATCGGTAAGCCTAATCCAAGAGGCACTGAAAAAAACGAAAACGATAAATTGGGAGGAGTCGGAAAAAGTAGAAAGCTGGGGTGGGCAGAACATCGCAAGAAGCAGCAGCAATAACACATTGGATATAGGCGGCTTTATCCGGGACAGCATAACAATATGGGATTGTAAAAATTCAGGGCCGCTGACAGACGGGAAATTCGGATTGGATATATTTCAAGAAAAAACAGTAGAAATCGATTTTGACAAAAAAACCGTTACACTGCATAATACCCTTCCTAAGAAAGTCGATGATTTCAACAAATTAGAATTAATTAATGAAAAAGGACTTTTATTCCTTGAAGCCGAAAGCATCATTGGCGACCGTAGTTTCAAAAACAGATATTTAATCCACTCCGGTTATAAAGGAACGATATTATATGATGACGACTTCGTAGCCTCCAGCAAGATCGGAAATAAAATAGAAATCATTGACAAAAAAGAATTAAAAGATTCTTTTGGCAATATAATAAAAGTAAAAAAAGGAAAACTGCCTCTTTTCAAAATCGGAAACAAGGAATTGAAAGAAATTCCTGTAGGGTTTTTCGAAGGCTCCATCGGAAGACAAAAGATGAGTGTGTTGGGAGGAGACATCTTAAAAAGATTCAACATCATTATAGATTCGGAAAGGAAGTACATTTATTTGAAACAAAATAAACTGACGAATTCATCTTACTCATGATCCGAAAGACAAGCCCGGTAAATAAAAACCCCGAAACCTGAAATTCAGGTTTCGGGGTTTTTATTTACCGGATTAACGATTGTCTAGCAAACCGTTATTACAGCCTGACCCACAAGTTGGTAATCCGGATCTGAACCGATATTGAAAACTATCGTAATCTCCGTATCGGTAACACTTGTAATTTCCATACATCCCGAACTCACCAAATAATTCAGATTCGCATCCACATCATACATCGTAATTGTTCCTCCACTACTATTCAATGCATACTCCCCTACTTCTGCCGGAACATCGAAAAATATACGGTCATTAGAACCCAGGCCGACATTACAAATCCCGTTGGAAAGATCCTCGTCCATACCAAACATACGGACAGTCATGATTGAATCGGCAGGGTTGATGCTGCCACGTCCACCCTGAAATGTCCATACATCGCCATTCAGTTTGCCTGTAGCCGTAGCCGTTGATGTAAGTTCACAATTTGATGAGTTACCATCGCCATCATCATCCGAACAAGCGAAAAATGCCATACTCAAAATGGATAAAAAGATAAAAAATCGAAAATGAATCATAAGAATTCTTTTTTGTTAACAAATATATTAGATATCAAAGGCCAAATTTAGGCAATTACCGATAGCTTTTTATTAATAAAATCCTAATGGCATAACCTCTGTTATATTTACTTAGTAAGAAATTAGGAATTGTTAATTTTATGATAAGCTTGTCCATTACAGTCCCCGGAACTTTCCTCATACACTGGAATTCCGTATATTTGGGTTGCCTTGGAAAAGACGATAATACTCGATGACACAACCTCTCCCTATAATTTGGCTGTGCTTCCGTGAATCCGCCTTTCCCCAAGAATTATTGTTTCACCAAATATTTAATAATCTAAATTTTCTATGATGAAGTACATTGTTTTACTTTCAACATGTTTGTTGTTTTCTTTCAGTACTATGGCACAATACTACTCTACCACTACGGAGGGGGATTATGACTTCGTACCTAAGCAGAGTAAAATCGGTATCGTATTCGATTATTCCGAAGCGGAAATGAATGGTACGGAAGGAGGCTTGGATGCTTATGTTGCCGAGCATACCAAGAACCTGGAAGAAATGGAAGACAAAAAAACCGCTGACAAGTGGGAAAAAGGATTCCTTGCCACTATTGAAAAAACCGCCGGAGAATTCCCTATCATCCTTAATGATGAAATCGGAAAAAAAGCCGGAGTCAAATTCGAACAAACGGACAAAGCCGATATTGTTGGTACATTCAAGGTTACCTATTATGACAATGACAAAGGAATGGGTTCCATCTGTACCATGGCCGGTGTTTTGACGTTCAAAGACAGTGATGGCAATGTCCTAGCTGTTGAAGAATACAAGAAAACCAAAGGTAATCCCAGTGGAAAGATGGGAATCTATACCATTGGAGATAGCTACAAAATCGGTTCTTGCATCAAAAAAATGGCTTCGCCATTAGGTAAGAAATTGAAAAAGAAATACTTCAGCAAAGGAAGCAGTAGCAGCAAAAGCAAGAAGAAGAAGAAAAAGAGGAGATAAGATTTCTTCTAATGATATAAAGGGCGGCATCCGGATTGGATGCCGCCTTTTTTTGTCGGAATCCAAGGTATTCCGACAAAAAATATCACATTCCCAAGCCAAATCATTTGCTTTTTACGTTAATTGACGTATATTTACGTCATAAAGCTAGAGCAACCGTTAATATCATTTGTAATTCTTATGAAAAAATTGACACAGATAGAAGAAGAAATCATGCAGATTATTTGGAAGCACGACCGCTGTCTGGTCAAAGACATCATGAATGACATAGAAACATCCAAAGGGGTGCGACCACCAAGAAGTACGGTTTCATCCGTTGTCCGTATTCTAGAAAAAAAGGGATTTTTAGGATATAAGGAGTATGGAAAAACTTATGAATATTTTCCTTTAATCAAGGAAGACAAATACAAGAAATTCAGTTTGAAAGGATTGATTGATAATTATTTCGAAGGGTCTTATCAACAACTGGTTTCTTTTATGGTGAAGAAGAAAAACCTGAGTAAGGACGAAATTGAAGACATGTTGAAAAAATTGGATAACAAATAGACATTATTACGAATTGTTTTTTATGGAGATAAAATTATGGATTTTGCCTTCAGTCGATGAACACACGGAATCTGATAGCCCTAGCTATCAAGATGAGTATGTGAAGAAGGATGAAGGCGAAAGATGAATTTTAGACATACAATTTAATTCGTAATAATGTCTAATAACCATGGACTAGAAAATAGAATTTCCTTTCGAAGGATTTAATATTTTTTCTTTTATAAATTCTGATTATTTTCATTCATCCGGGAAAATCCAACACCATGTATTACCTACTGGAAGTATCTTTCTGTTGGCTGTTATTTTACATCCTTTACAGATTATTTTTTGGCAAGGAAACATTTTTCAAAAGCAATAGGGTTTACTTAATAAGTTCGTTAATTGCCGGACTCCTCATCCCTTTATTGGAAATACCGATAATAATGAACCAACCTGAGATCGAAAACATTACAAAAAACATAAAGAGTTTTTCAGACCACACTTTAAGTGAATTCTATGTCTTCACAGATGATTCGATTCAAAAAATCGATCAATCGACATTTTTCGATTTCCATCGACTCATCTATGGAATTTATTTTATCGGATGTTTTTTTCTCTTTTGTAAATTCATCCTGGGTATTTCCCAAATCCTGAATTTATACCATAGTGCAGAAAAAATAAAAAAGAAAGGATACATCCTAGTAGAAACACGACTGCCACATATTCCATTTTCTTTTTTCAATTATCTGTTTATTTACCATGATGCAGATTATAATGAAAAAGAAAAAAGCCTCATACTCAAACATGAATTGGCTCATATCAATGGAAGACACACATGGGATGTAATATTATTCGAACTCCTAAGGATTTTCTTCTGGTTCAATCCCTTAGTGAACCTTTTCAAGAAATCCCTTAGAGATGTACATGAATTTCTAGCCGATGCCGATGTACTTGAAAAAGTACCGGCAAAAGTTTACGGCCGTTTATTGATCAAACAATCTAGCAAGGATATTAGGATTGCTTTAGCCAATAATTTTAATTATTCACAACTAGAAAAAAGAATCGATATGATGACGATAAATAAATCTTCAAACTTTGCTTATTTCAAATATGCAATGACATTGCCAATAGTAATCGTACTTTTCCTTTGTGTATCCCAACCCGAAGCGTTGGCCCAAGTAGGAAAAATAGTTTCGGAAGATACACGGGTGATGGAAACGGACAGTTCTCCAAGGATTATCACCTTATTGACAGAAGACAAGACAGATGAAAATGGAAACAGGATTTTCAAGTCTCCGGATCAACCCGCCACCTTCGGCAATTGCACTGATTCCTCAAATAAAAAAGACAATATTGCCTGCTCGATAAAACAGGCCCGTCTATTTATTTATGAAAAAATGCAGTATCCGAATATTGCAAAAGCAAAAAAAACAGAGGGTGTGGTGATTGTAGAATTCGAATTGGATAAAAACGGAATAGTCCGGAATGTCCGCACGGCCAACAAGATCAACGAACATCTGGAAAATGAAGCATTACGCATTATTCGTTCCATGCCCGATTGGATCCCTGCAAAACATGAGGGTGAGAATGTGGTGTCCCAACAAAGTCTTGCAGTGGAATTTTCCTTAACGGAAAACAAATTGGAAGAATCGAAAAATCTAAGCGGCAAAGCCAAAGAGAATAAATATGTTTCAGCTATCGTAAAAGGATGTGAAGACATCCTTGATGATGGTAAAAGATGGTCATGTTCCTTTAAAAAATTAAGAAAATCATTTGAAGGAAAAACCACTTATCCAGAAGAAGCTGCCGAAATGGGTTTACAAGGTGCCGTAATTATAAAATTAAAGGTAGATGAAAAAGGGAAAGTATCGGATGCCGATATTAAAATGAGTCAATGCCCTCCCTGTAATGAAAATGCATTGGCCCTGGCTAAAAGTTTTGACAATTGGTCAATTCCTAAAAAAGATGGCCGGGCCCTAGCATCCGAAATCCTTCTACCCTTAGAATACAAACCTGATGTCGGGCAGAAATTCCCCGGCAACCCTAGTGTTTATCTACGAGCCGATAAACTCCCCCTACCTCCCCGTTGTAATTATGATGAAATCAACGATTCCCATTATTCTTGTAAAAGAAGTTACATCAATGATTTTTCCTCAAAGAATTTAAAAGTACCGGATGAGGTTATTAAAAATAAATTCAAAGGTACTGTCAGGGTTCATTTTATCGTAGATGAAAATGGAAACCACTCAGATTATAAAGTTCATTACGACAAGGGACATGGCACTAAGGAAGAAGCCATCCGATTGGCTAAATTACTTCCAAAATGGCAACCGGGTATTTATAAAGGACAACCGGTAAAAGTCATGACCAGTGTGAATTTCTTTTTCGGATATTAATCCCACCTCTAAAAAAAAATCGAAGAGAAGGCATATCGTCTTCTCTTTTTTTATTGGATGGATATTTTATATTATTTTT
>JAHDFN010000136.1 GCA_020628145.1 Saprospiraceae bacterium
AGTTGGTGGTATCACCGTATGATGGAACGTGTAGCAATGCTCCTGCAATCATTATCGATGCTGTGATGGGAGGTACTGCTCCATATACATTTGACTGGTCGGACATTCCTGGTACGGATGATGGTCAGGACAGGATGAATATTCCTGCAGGGACCTACGGCGTGACGGTGACGGATGCGAACGGCTGTACTGCAATGGTAGATAATATCAATGTAGGTGCTAGTAACTCAGTAGTTGTAATTGCAGAGTTAATAGATGAAACTACCTGTATGGGTAATGATGGTAGTGCTCAAGTGATTGTCACAGGAATGAACGAACCATATACTTACCTATGGAGTAGTGGCGAAACGACTGCAATTGCAAATCAATTGCCTGCAGGAGTTAATAATGTAACGGTTTCAGATATTAATGGATGTGAATCTGTTGCATCTGTAAATGTATTGGCTGGAGGAGATGATGTAACAGTTGCAAATGTAGAAATATTGAATGCATCTTGTAATATGTCTAACGGTATGGCAACTATCAACATGGTAGATGGAAATGCCGGATTCGAATTTACATGGTCAACAAATGCGGGAACACCGAATGCATTAGGCAATAGTAGGGATGACCTTCCTGCCGGTGTTTATACGGTTACAATATCTGTAGCAGGTAATCCTTCATGTTCTACTGAAGAAACATTCAGTGTAATGAATACTGATGGGCCTGAATATGTAATGAGTACGACTGATGCAACTTGTGATGCTGCTGATGGTATGGTAGAGTTCGTACCTGCATCATTCACCTATGATTGGGGCGACTTCGTAGGAAGTACACGAAATGACTTAATCAAAGGAACTTATGTAGTAACGGTCACCGACCCGAATAATCCTGGTTGTATGGAAGAAGCACTGGTGATTGTTGGTTCGAACAACTTCCTGGATGTTGACGCAATTATCGATGTTGTACCATCTTGTGATGTTGATAATGGTGAGGCAACAGTTACAATAAGTAATGGCTCAGGTGATTATAGTGTCAACTGGTCTGATGGTCAAACTGGAACTACTGCAACCGGATTGGGAGATGGAAGCTACTCTGTAATAGTATATGATAACATAACGGGTTGTATTACCAATACTACGGTTGTTGTGCCATCCTCTCCGTTATCCGGAGCTGCTACCATAGAAATCACTTCTGTTACAGGAATCAATTGTGCAGGAGATGAAACGGGAGAATTGATATATACTGTCAATACGTCTAATGATGTGGCTCAACCTATTCAGGTATTGATTGCCGATGAATTCGGAATGAGTTATAATAATGGTGATCTAGTAGCAGGAAACACATATACTGTAACTGTCTTGGATGCAAATGGTTGCTTCCTTGCTTCTGATATGATGATGATCAGAGAACAGGTGGAAATAGAGTTGATAGTATCTCCTTATAATGGTGATTGTATCAATGACCCGGCTATCATAATCGATGCAGTGATGGGAGGAACTTCTCCTTACACCTTCGACTGGGATGATTTGGCCGGAACGGATAATGAAGAAGATAGAATGGGTATTCCTGCCGGAACGTATAGCGTAACGGTGACGGATAGTAATGGATGTACTGCGATGTTGAGTGATATCACAGTTACGAATGATTGCGATGATGTTGTTACAACGGATACCGTTTATATCTCTATTCCTGTAAATACTCCATCAGATCCGATCTGCTTCGAATTGGAACCGGGATGGGATCCGACGATGACTACATTCCAGTTGTGTGAAGGAGGTACTTCTTCTTTCTCAACATATGGAACTTGGACATTGGATGCCGATGGATGCCTGGTTTATGATGCAGGTATGGATACCGGAGTTGAGATAGATGAGATATGTGTTGTCGGAGACAACGGAACAGATACTGATACAATGATTATCATCGTATCAATTTACGAACCGACTGATATTACACCCGATACAGTTTATGTCACTATTCCTGTGAACAGTACTACGACAGATTGTGTAACATTGGAAGACGGATGGGATCCGAATAATGTAGATTACACATTGTGTGAGGGAGGTAATTCTGGCATGTCGGCTAATGGAACTTGGACTTTGGGTACGGATGGATGTCTGACATTCAACTCCAATACCAATACAGGTACATTTATCGAGGAAATCTGTGTGATTACCACAGATGAAAATGATGAACCCGACACGACAATCTTTATCTATACGATCTATGATTGTACGCCTGTGGTAACAGATGTACAGACGACGGATTGCAGTAACTGCACTGATATTTGCTTGGATATACCATTTGAGGATATAGGAAATTATGAAGTCAGCGTAGATGGACAATTGTTCACTGGTGCATTTGATGGATGTAATTTCGATGTTATTACGTCATATGGTTACATGACCCTATTGGGTGGCGGTGCTGCCGGTCCTTACGAATTGGATTCATGGGTAGTCAATGGTCAGACCTTCAGTGGTCAGGTATTTGATGACCCACAAGGCTTAGTTGATTTGATGAACTCATTGGATCCGACAGGAGATTGGGTATTGATGGCTTCCTCAAGCAGTATCGTTGGTGGTAATGTCAACAATACCTATAGCCCGATGAGTGTAATCAACTTGTCCGGATTCGGAACTATTGCCGCATTAGGATTCAATACCTCCGATATTGCCTTAGGCACGTCAATATGTGTTGAGCCGGGAGATCATGTTATCGAAGCGATTGAGATTACAACAGGTTGTCCGATGATAGTCAATGTAGATGGAGGTACTTGTACCCCAACTACACCGGATACCTTGTATGTCACGGTACCATTCATGGGTACGAATAATGCCTGTTTTGTTATCAATGATATCCTACCTGTTACAGGTGACTTCATCTTGGGTGGAGTTAGTGTTAGCGGAAGCGGTAACGGCGGAACATGGACATTGAATGACCAGACCGGCTGTATCGAGTATGTATCAGATGGTTCCAATACAGGAACGGATATCGATGAGATTTGGATTATCGGTACTGATGCTGATGGAAATGTAGATACTACGGTAGTAATAGTGACTGTTCTTGACGAATTTGCTCCTATTACACCGGATACGGTTTACATAGATGTTCCATTTGTAGGAATGAATGATACTTGCTTCATCGTAAATAATATTAATCCTGTACCCGGCGACTTCATCTTGGGTGGAGTTAGTGTTAGCGGAAGCGGTAACGGCGGAACATGGACATTGGATGAACAGACAGGTTGTATCGAATATGTTTCTGATGGAAGCATGACCGGAACGGATATCGATGAAATCTGGATTATTGGTACTGATGCCGATGGTGATATGGATACGACGGTTGTATTTGTAACTGTATTGGAACCTGTTGGACCTATTACACCGGATACGGTTTATATCGATGTGCCGTTATTGGGTACGAATGATACATGTTTTGTTATCGATGACATTGTTCCTGTACCGGGTGACTTCATCTTGGGTGGAGTTAGCGTTAGCGGAAGCGGTAACGGCGGAACATGGACATTGGATGAGCAGACGGGTTGTATCGTTTATGTATCTGACGGCTCTAATACCGGAACGGATATCGATGAAATCTGGATTATCGGTACTGATGCCGATGGTGATATGGATACAACCATAGTTATTGTTACAGTCTTGGAAGAAATGACCAACAGTACACCGGATACGGTTTATATCGATGTTCCGTTTGTAGGAATGAATGGTACTTGTTTCGTTGTCAATGATATTGCACCACTACCTGGCGACTTCGTCTTAGGAGGAATCAGTGTGAGTGGAAGTGGCAACGGTGGAACATGGACATTGGATGAGCAAACAGGTTGCATCGAGTATGTTTCTGATGGAAGCATGACCGGAACGGATATCGACGAAATCTGGATTGTAGGTACTGATGCCAATGGCAATATGGATACAACAGTTGTGTTTGTAACTGTATTGGAACCTGTTGGACCAATTACACCGGATACGGTTTACATAGATGTTCCTTTGATGGGTTCTAATGATACATGTTTTGTTATCAATGACATTGTACCTGTCCCGGGCGACTTCGTCTTAGGAGGAGTGAGTATCAGTGGAATGGGTAATGGTGGAACATGGACATTGGATGATCAGACCGGTTGTATTGTCTATGTTTCTGATGGAACCAATACCGGAACCGATATTGATGAAATCTGGATTGTAGGTACTGATGCCAATGGTGATATGGATACTACGATTGTTATTGTTACAGTCTTGGAAGAGATGGCTTCAATGACACCGGATACGGTTTATATCGATGTTCCATTCAATGGAATGAATGATACTTGTTTCGTTGTCAATGATATTGCACCTGTACCCGGCGACTTCGTCTTGGGAGGAGTAAGTATCAGTGGAATGGGTAATGCCGGAACATGGACATTGGATGATCAGACCGGTTGTATCGAGTACACTTCCGACGGAACAATGGTCGGTGACCTATTGGATGAAATCTGGATTGTAGGTACTGATGCCAATGGCAATATGGATACGACAGTCGTATTTGTCAGTATTCCTTTGATAGACTGCACAACGGATACGATAGACTTGACTATCCATGAGGGAGAAATCCTTGGATTCAATCCTGTTTTGGATGATTGCCTGAACAGTGCCGATACCATCTTCAATGATTGCACTATGGATTCGGGAGTATTTGCTTCTGTTACCGTAGAGGACAACTTCATGGATGGAATCACATTCGAAGGATTGATGGTTGGTGGAACGGAGACAGCGTGCATCGTAGTCTGCGATACTACATTGAATCTGTGTGATACGACCTTCTTTATTATTGATGTGGTACCGGTAGAACCACCGGTTGCAGTCAATGATACCGTAATCATTCCATTTAATATGGATTCAACGATACTGGTTGTTGATAATGATTCCATCAATGGTTCATTGGATACGATTTACATTGTTGATTTACCATCCAATGGAACGGTAACTATCGTCAATAACGATGAAATCAATTACACGCCGGATACGGACTTCTGTGGATTGGATACCTTCACCTATGCGATTTGTAATCCATTGGGTTGTGATACGGCAACGGTATTCATTGAAGTTGAATGTGAAATGTTGCCTCCGATTGCGGTAGATGATAATATCATCACACCTATCAATACGGATACCAATATTGTTGTGATAGACAATGATATCATTAATGGTACATTGGATACATTGTACATCGTTGATGACCCATTGAATGGTATGGCCACAGTAGTGAATGATACAACCATCCTATACGAGCCGGATCTTGACTTCTGCGGATTGGATAGCTTTACTTATGCTATCTGTAATGAGTTCGATTGTGATACGGCAACCGTATTCATCGATGTGCCTTGTGATGGCATACCTCCGGTAGCGGTAGATGATTCTCTAGGTGTAGTATTGGGAGGTGAATTGGATATTCCGATTTTGGATAACGATACCATTAACGGTGATTTGACAATGGTGACGGTTATCGAAGATCCGCTGAATGGTATAGTATTCAATGATGGAGATTCTATCATCACTTACATACCGGATGACGGTTTCTGTGGACAGGACAGCTTTGTTTACATCATCTGTAACGAGTTCGCCTGTGATACGGCAACGGTATTCATAACCGTATTGTGTGATGATTTGATTATTTATAATGCAACATCACCGAACGGTGATGGTATCAATGATAACTTCGTAATTAGTGGAATTGAAAACTTCCCTGAAAATACCTTGTGTATCTTCAACAGATGGGGTAACCAAGTTTACTATGTCGAAGGTTATCAGAACGATTGGAATGGTAAATGGGATGGTAAGGATCTGCCGGATGGCACATACTTCTATCAGCTCATGTACATGGAAATGAATGACGAAGGTGTGGAAGAAGAGAAGACCATAACGGGTTATCTACAAATCCACAGATAAGAATAGTAGTAATTTTAATTGATTCGGGGAGATTCCAAAAGTGGAGTCTCCCCATTTTTCATATAGGATGATTATTCTTGTATTTCATAGCTGATACGGGCGAATAGAGGCTCATGATCAGAGAGGGGTTGTGTTAAATCACCTTGGTAGTAATATCTTGAATCATCTCCGTATTGGAATAAATTCGCCGTAAGGGAAATATTATCATTGCTCCTGTATAATATCTTATCCACTCCTTCACAATTCTGGTGAGTAGTCATCACATCGCATTCATTCAATTTATCATCACTAATAGCCGGAATTTTCCCATCCCTAATCAAATCAATCCAAAGATCGGAAAAACCCATGTCGGTAAATCTTCTAATATCATCCTCCTCACGGGTATATCTGCAATTGAAATCCCCCATGATAACAATGGACTGGCCTGTTGAATGCATCTCCATATAATCAATCACTTGGGCAAGGTTCTTTCTCCTCGCTTCGAAATCGGCATTCTCGCTTCCGGCATTACAATGGATATTGTAAAAGTCAATGGTATATCCGCTTTCTATTTCAATTTGGGAATAACTGAACCCTTTGGGGGTTAGACAATCAAAACCGTTACAGTCCCTCCAGGCCTGTCTATCAAAATTCCTGATGGGAAAATCTGAAAAGGTATTGAGTCCATCTCCTTCTGGGACACAGGGCATGGGAGCGCTTGCAAAAGAATGGGTATTGCTTTCAATCAATAAGTCATGATAACAGAAATCCTCCTGTACATGTACAATATCGAACTCATTCAGAAGAGGACTAATCGAACTCGTGTAGGTTTCAGGACTGGATGAAGACAGCAGTTCCGGTAACCCGGCTACATTATAGGATAATAATTTCAATTCCCCTGAATGAACGATCTTCCCTCCATCGTCCTTACAGCCATAAGTACCCGATAAAAGAAGGATGAAAAACAAAGGGAGATTATACTTGGAACGCCACATGGATATTCGGATTTTATATGAACAATAATCCGAATATAATAAAACCGTTAGGAAATAGTGTCCCTAACGGTTTTATTCGATGAATTGATGAGGGCTGTTTTTATATTTTACCCGGATATGATTTGAGTGCGGCCTCTAGACAATCCATTGCTTTATGCAAAGCACCTGTATTCAAGACATAAGCAATTCTTGCCTCTTGCCGACCTAAGCCGGATGTAGAATAAAATCCGGCACCGGGAGCCAACATGACTGTCTCTCCATTAAAATTGAAATCCTCCAATAACCATTTGCAGAATTTTTCGGTATCGTCAACAGGGAGTTTTACAAAAAGATAAAAAGCACCTCCCGGTCGGGGGCAAACAACTCCATCCATTTTTTGTAGCCTTTCGATACATACCTTTCTCCTCTTATCGTATTCTGTAATGGATTCTTCAATAAATGTTTGTGGAACATCGACCATTGCCGCACCCATGATTTGACCAAGAGTAGGAGGACTTAGGCGTGCTTGGGCGAATTTCAATGCCGTCGTTATCATTTCCCTGTTCCTGGAAATAATCATTCCGATCCTTGCTCCACAGGCACTATACCTTTTGGATACGGAATCGAAAACAATGGCATGTTCTTCCAAACCTTCCAAGGAAAGAACGGAAGTATGTTCCCTTTCGTCGTAAACGAATTCCCGATATACTTCATCTACCATTAGGAAGAGGTCGTGTTTCAGAACGATTTCCTTGAGTACTTCCAATTCTTCTTTGGAATATAGATACCCCGTAGGATTGCTGGGGTTGCATATTAGGATAGCCTTGGTCTTGGAAGTGATTTCCTTTTCGAAATCCGACATTGGCGGTAAGCCGAAACCATCATCTATGGATGCGGTAATCGGCTTTACAATTACGTTACCTGTTTTTGAAAAACCATTATAATTAGCATAGAATGGCTCAGGTACGATAATTTCATCTCCTGCATCAAAACAACTGTTCATGACAAATTGAATAGCCTCTGAGGCTCCGGAAGTAACAATGATATCCGAGGCATCTATCCCTACGCCGATCCGACCATAATATTCGGCGATTTTATCCCTATACCACTCATATCCTTCTGATGGAGAATAGGCGATAATATCCAATTCGCTCTCCGAAACAGCTTTTAAGGCTGCCGCAGGTGTTTTGATATCGGGCTGCCCGATATTAAGATGGTAAATCTTAGTTCCTCTCTTTTTGGCGGCATCGGCAAACGGAACGAGTTTCCGAATCGGAGAAGAAGGCATTTTGAGTCCTCGATCTGATATTTTTGGCATAATCCGGTTTGATTGAATAGTTCGTCGCAAAAATATAAAAAGCCATCAAGGAAGATACCCTGATGGCTTTTTATATTTTAGACTCCTTGATTATTTTCCTGGAGAGAATATGCTTGGAGCACTCTTGGGAACTGCTTCCGGCTCTGCCGGCTTAGGAAGTACTTCTCCTTTGATAGTAAGAACTCTTTTCATTCCTTTCACATCATCTCCTTCATTTGTTGTCAAAGTGATGGTCTTTGTGAATTTATTCAGGCGGTTGGTCGCATAACGTACCTTGATTTGGGAAGTTTCTCCCGGCATAATTGGCTCTTTTGGATAATCAGGGACGGTACATCCGCAACTTCCTTTTGCATGTTTGATAACCAAAGGTTCTGTACCGTCATTTACGAAATTGAAATAACGATAAGGATCGGAGTCCTGAACGATTGTTCCATAATCCATGACAGTTGTTTCCAAATTCATGTTTGGGCCATCAACAGGCTTGGTCTCCGGTTTTTGAACCAATGCAGTTTTAACAGCTTTTGTTTTGGTATTATTAATGGTTCCTTTGGTTTGAGCCATCAGTGATACAGAGAACATTGAGAAACAAAACACGATTAGAGCAAACTTTTTCATTGTAATATTTATTTGTTATTTAAAATATCATTCAATTAAAATCGGTTAATTACAACCTTATGACGCAAAGATAAGCCAAATGGCAACTCCATTGCTGTTAATTAGCTGTTAATATCTGTTTAACGATGTCCAAATCACTTTCGTATCATGAATTTCAGCCCTGTTTATAAGGGTTTGGTATGAATTCGGCCAGAATGTGGAAAAGGCTTGGTTCAATCCTCCGGCTTTTCTTATCTTTGCATCCAAAATAAACCATTTTTCCCTATTTTGGGAAGCCTAACCATATATTAAATCCGAATTTGATGCTTGAAGATCAATTGGTAGAGGTTGATGAATTCGACCAAAAACAATTTGCCAAGGAAGTTGTCAAGGATTATAAAATCTGTTGTATCAGTAGGGAAGCTAGTATCCTTGCCAGGAAGGAAGTCCTTACCGGTAAGGCTAAATTCGGAATAGTCGGTGATGGCAAGGAAGTCCCGCAAGTTTGTATGGCCCGTGCATTTAAAAAGGGAGACTTCAGAGCCGGGTATTATAGGGATCAGACCTTTATGTTTGCTTCTGGTTTATGCACGGTTGAACAATTCTTCGCACAGCTTTATGCAGATGCTATGAATGATCCGTTTTCAGGTGGCCGACAGATGAACAGTCACTTCGCAACTCCGTTGGTTGACAGGAAAGGTAATTGGACTCCCCACAAAGAACTTAAAAATATCACATCGGATATTTCATGTACTGCCGGCCAGATGGCCCGTTCGGTCGGATTGGCTTTGGCCTCTAAGAAGTACAGGGAAAGTAAGGATTTGCGTGACGCTACTCAATTTTCCAATCAAGGTAATGAAGTCGTATTCTGTACCATAGGTGATGCTTCCACATCGGAAGGGATTTTTTGGGAATCAATGAATGCCGTAGGTGTAATGCAGGTGCCGTTATTGGTTTCTATTTGGGATGACGGCTATGGGATATCTGTTCCGATTGAATATCAGACGACGAAGGGTAGTATTTCGGAAGCACTTAAAGGCTTGCAAAGCGATGAAGATGGAGTAGGTATCGATATTTATAAAGTGAAGGGGTGGAATTATCCCGAATTGATTGAAGTATATCAGAAAGCGGCGGAAAAAACGAGAAATACCCATAAGCCAGCCATGATTCATGTTCAGGAACTGACTCAGCCACAAGGTCATTCCACTTCCGGTTCCCATGAAAGATACAAATCCAAGGAAAGATTGGAATGGGAAAAGGAAAGGGACTGTATCAAAGTGATGAAGGAATGGATGATCGATAACGGAATTTCGACGGCTGAAGAGTTGGATGCCATTGCTAAGGATGCCAAAGATTATGTGAAGGATTGTCAGAAGAAGGCTTGGGTCGAATATGTCAATCCCATTAAAGATCAGGTCAAATACCTATTGGGCCTATATAAGACAATACTGAATGAATCCGATAACAAGGATAGGGTAGCCAAAGTCATTCGTTCTTTGGAAAGCACGATGAATCCATTGCTTTGTGATATTATCAGCAATGCACGAAGGATGATGTATGCCGTTGCCGGAATGGAGTCTCAATCCCTGGAGGCATTGAAAGTGTGGTATGGGAAATTCAAGGAAGATGCTAGGGTGAGATACCATACCCATTTATACAGTGAAACACCTTTTTCTGCCTTGGATGTCACTCCTGTTTATCCAACGTATTCCGAGAATTCACCCAAGAAAAATGGTTTTGAAATCCTTAATGCCTTCTTTGACAAGAAGTTGGATGAAATGCCTGAGTTTTTTGCTTTTGGTGAGGATGTCGGACATATAGGTGATGTCAATCAAGGTTTTGCCGGCTTGCAGGAAAAATACGGAAGGGAACGGGTTTTCGATACGGGGATTCGCGAATGGACTATTATGGGGCAGGCCATAGGTATGGCCATGAGGGGGTTGAAGCCTATTGCCGAAATACAATATCTCGATTATTTATTGTATGGTTTGGAACCGCTTTCGGATGACTTGGCGACATTGAGATATAGGAGTGATGGAATCCAGGCTGCACCCGCCATTATCAGAACAAGGGGTCACCGTTTGGAAGGCATCTGGCATGCCGGTTCACCTATGGGGATGCTGATTAACTCCCTAAGGGGCATGTATATTTGTGTTCCCCGTAACATGACACAAGCTGCGGGTTTTTATAACACCCTCCTTCTATCAGATGATCCCGGCTTGGTCATCGAGTGTTTGAATGGTTATCGCTTAAAAGAATTCCTACCGGACAACATAGGTGAATACACAACGCCTTTGGGCGTGCCTGAGGTGTTACGTCAAGGTTCGGATGTCACTGTAGTGACTTATGGGTCATGCGTTAGAATCGTAGAGACGGCTGCAGAAGTATTAGAAGAATATGACATATCCATTGAAGTGGTTGATGTTCAAACATTGATTCCTTTTGATATGGAAAGCCGAATCGTCGAATCCCTTAAAAAGACGAACAGGATACTTTTTGTAGATGAGGATGTTCCCGGAGGGGCAACGGCTTATATGATGCAGAAGGTGCTGGAAGAACAGGAAGGTTATCAATATCTGGATTCAAAACCTGTAACACTTACGGCCAAGGCCCATCGCTCTCCTTATGGTTCCGATGGTGATTACTTCGCCAAGCCGAATGAAGAAATTGTCTTTGAAATGGTGTATCGCATGATGCATGAAGTTTATCCTGAACGTTTCCCGGTTTTGGGGACGATGTAATTGTTTCCAAAATTAAGGTTGGCTATAATTAGTAGTGCTTTTCATGTCCACGAACTAAAAATAACATAAATTAGGGATTCTCTTTATACCACCAATTTTATTTTTAAAGCCCAGAAAAAATACCTGAGTTTCCACTCCAAATATAGATAAGGAATGATGAATAAATGCAGAGGCATTAATAATGCTTCTATGTCTTAAAAACGATAGTAAGAATAATGAAAACAAGTTCATCGACTTTAGATTTTGGGAGTTGGGTTGGTTCAGGGTGCTATC
>JAHDFN010000137.1 GCA_020628145.1 Saprospiraceae bacterium
TTTGTCCTACTCTCGAGTTCTTTGATACCTTCTTAGCCATGACAAATTGTTTTTTTAATCAATTACTTAATTTCCCTATGTAGGGTTTTCTTCTTCAAGATAGGGTTATATTTAAGCAGTTCCAAACGGTCCGGCGTATTCTTACGGTTTTTTTGTGTAACGTAACGAGATGTACCGGGTTGTCCGGATGCTTTGTGTTCAGTACATTCCAGAATGACTTGCATACGGTTTCCTTTATTCTTCTTAGCCATTACCAATTGATTTTATTCGGTTCTCCCAATTTGATTCCGTGCTGAACGCCTTTGTTTTCCAATTTTTTCAAATAAGCATAAATACCCATCTTATTGATATTACGAAGGGCATACATGGAAACTTTCAACTGTACCCATTGATCTGTTTCAGGTATATAGAACCTTTTCTTTTTGATATTGGGTAGGAAACGTCTCTTGGTTTTCCTGTTAGAGTGAGATACGTTATTTCCTACTATAGGACGCTTACCTGTTAATTGACATACCTTAGACATTGTCGGAATCTTTTATTCGGTATTAGTAATAATTGTATGTGACCTCGGCAGGATTCGAACCTGCAACCTTCTGATCCGTAGTCAGATGCTCTATCCAATTGAGCTACGAAGCCTGCTTCATATTCAAGCGGGTGCAAAAATAAGGCTTATTTTCCTAATACAAAAGTATTTAGCGGAAAAAATCAGTTTAAAGATCATTGTGGGGTTTGTGCCTGCAAAATACGGAAATAGTCCCAACATTCCAACAGTTTACTACCATACCAGGAAAAAGGTTCGCCATCAACACAAATTACTTTTTTGCCTGTCACATGATGGACTTCCGCTACATGTTTCTCCCTGAAAGGGAATGGTTCGGAAGAAAGGAAGATTAAATCGGCTTTACTAGCAGCAATTTCCTCAAGTGTAACTTCGGGGTAACGAGTACGCTCCTTGAAGATGTTGTCATAGCCAGCCAGTTCCAACATATGATGGATATAAGTATCCCCTCCTATCGTCATATACGGATTTTTCCATATCAAATACACACATTCCTTTTTTTTCTTTACGATAAATTGAGTTTTCGCACAATTGATACGGGCCACTAATTCCTTTGCTTCCCCCTCCCTATCCAACAAGAGTCCTATTTTCCTAATCATCCCTATAGCAGACATAAAATCACGGACATCACTTACCCATACGGGAAATTCTTTTGACAAAATTTCGATTCCACCCTTGTTGTTTTCTTCCTTATTCGCAATAATCAGGTCGGGTTCCAAATTGCGGATCATATCAATTTTAAAGTCCTTAGTACCACCAACTTTGGGCTTGGAGGCATGCCATTCTTTTGGATGAACACAAAATTTCGTGATGCCGGCCACCTCTTCATCCAATCCCAAATAATGTAACAGTTCCGTCTGTGAAGGAACCAAGGAAACCACTCTCCGGGGAACCTTATCCAAAACCACCTCTCTTTCCATCTGATCCAAGAACATCACGACAATTTCATTTTAGTATCGTTATACACCCCTATTTTAAATCACAACAACAATAAATATTGTACTTTTGAGGGATATTTGGGTATTTTAGTAGAAAATGTGAGCTAATTGGTCTTTCAAAGGGCTATCATACCCAACTTTTCATTACAAATATTCATTATTTTATACAAGAAGGTAGAATTATTCAGGTAAATGAAATGGAAAAACATTAAATCTCTCTTTGTTGTTGAAGATGGCAAAAACCAGGACAAGGATGATCAAAAGATCGCCCCACCCCAAAAAGATGTTCCTGAAGAAGAAGGCAACTCAATCATAAAAGCAGGAAATAAGAAAACGCAAACATCCCAACCTTCTACCCCTTCCTCACCCGAGGGAGCTGAGAAAGGTGAAGTAAAGGAACAGTTCGTCAACCACCTGCTTAAAGCCATCGAATCCAACAACATGGAAGGTATTGATTATCTGGAATTCAAAAACACACTACAATCCTTTAAAAAAATGCCCATGGACGAAGCCCTTCGTTTTCAATCTGCATTAACTGCGGTAAAAACCATGGGAGCATCCGAACAAAAGATATTCGATTCTGCTAATTTCTACCTCAGTATTCTAGCAAAGGAGGAAGCCAGTTTCAAAAAAGCCGTTGAACGTGGCAAGAAACAAAAGGTAGAGGGTGAGTTGAAGAGAATCGAAAATCTGAAACAAGCTCGGCAAGACAAACTCAAGAAAATTGAGGAGATGAAGGCCGAAATAGAAAACATTACCAAGGAAATCAATAATTCTTCCGAAAAGGTAATGGCGGATCAGGTTAAAATCGATACGAAACGGAATCATTTCTATGCTTCCTATGAGTTCGTTGTCAATCAGATCAAAGGAGATATTCTTGAACTCAAAAAACATGTCGGTCCAGAGACATCGGATAACAATAACAATAAAAAAGCATAAGTAATATTTTATGGGACAGGAATTCAAACCCAAATCTTTTTGGTCACGCCCAGAAGGGAAAACAGGAATGATATTCGGAATAGGTATCCTTGCTGCAATAGGCTTTGCCGTCGCCAGTTTCCTACCGGCAATCATCGCCCTTGCAGCCAACACCCTTTATCTAGGCCTTATGCTAATGGCATTGGCTGCCATAATATATATGGTCTTGGATCCCCGGAGGAGAAACCTAGTATGGTACGGATACAAGAGTATCATGCGGTTCGTCACCGGACTTTTCGTCCAAATCGATCCTATCGGCATTCTGAAAAGCTATGTCGAGGATTTGAAAGACAATCTGAGAAAGATGAATAAGCAGGTGGGCATCCTTAGAGGACAGATGCATAAGCTGAAGGAAATCATCAAGAACAATGAACGTCAAATCCAAAGCAACCTGAATTTGGCCAACCGAGCCAAACAACAGGACAAGCGAAATATCATGATCCTCAAATCCCGTAAGGCGGGAAGGTTGAAGGATTCCAATATGAAATTGACGGATCTCTATAAAAAAATGGAAATCCTTTATAGGGTATTGACAAAAATGTATGAAAACTCCGAGATCCTATTGGAAGATGTGAAGGATCAAGTGATGGTAAAAGAACAGGAAAGGAAAGCCATTCTTGCTTCACACTCCGCCATGAAGTCCGCCATGAACATCATTTCCGGCGACAATGACAAAAAGCAAATGTTTGACCAAGCATTGGAAGCCATCGCCGACGATGTAAGCCAGAAGGTGGGAGAAATGGAACGGTTTATGGATCTTTCTTCCAATTTCATGGACTCTGTGGATCTTCAGAACGGTGTTTTCGAGGAAGAAGGTATGAAAATGTTGGAGATGTGGGAAAAGGAAGGTGAGTCATTGCTTTTGGGTGATGAAAAAAGAAACCTTCTGGATGCCGCCAACGACGAACAAGTTGAATTGGATCTCGAAGCTCCGATTCAGAAACCCATTCCCGAACACAAAAACCAATATGATAATTTTTTCGATTTCGAATAAATAAAACGAACCCAAAAACCGATTCGTAATCTTTAAATCTAAATTGTTTATTTAAAATGGCAAAACGACGACTGACGCCCTTATCCAAATTACTCATTGTTCTTTTGATTGTTGGAGGGATATTCTTCGGAGTTCAATATCTGCTAAAAAGCGGACTCATTCCTACCGATAATCCGGACAATCCGGGAAGCGTTGACCCGGACAAACCGAATGTCAACCAACCTAAAACCGATTATTCAGACAACAGCAAGGATGATGTCATCGACATCGGAGTTGTAACCTGGGGTGGTTATGCTGCCGGTCAATACTGGAACAAGGGCTTCGATGCCAACACCCGTTCCAATTTCTATCAGGACTATGGTTTCAAGGTGAAATTCCATTTATTGGATGATTTCGTAGGTTCACGTGATGCCTTTACCGCCGGACAGGTGGATTTGCTATGGGCCACTATCGATGCATTCCCGACTGAAGCAGGACTGCTTCCCGGTAATCCGAAAGTTGTTTTCCAAGCGGATTGGAGTAGAGGTGGTGATGCCATCGTTACCCGTAGGGGGATCCGTTCCGTTGCCGACTTGAAAGGAAAGAAAATTGCCGTAGGTGAATTATCTCCATCACATACTTTCCTTATCTGGTTATTGGATGCCGGTAACTTGAAAACATCCGATGTTGAAATCATCAAATTAGCAAGTGCCATAGATGCCGCTGCCGCATTCAAGGCCGGAGAGGTTGACGCTGCCGTTGTTTGGAGTCCGGATGACCAGGACTGTGTGGAAAGTGTTCCGGGTTCTAGGATATTACAGAACTCCAAAAGTGCTTCACATATCATTGCGGATGTTTTCTATGCTAAGGAAAATTATATCAATAGCAATAAGAGAAAATTGCAACAACTATATGAAGGTTGGATGAAAGGTGCCGCTGCATTGAACAACTCCGACACCAAGAAAAGAGAAGCTGCGAAAATATTGGCCGCCGGATTGAACCAGCCGGAAGATTTCTGTTACAATGCCATTAATAATGTCCGTTTGACTACCCACGGTGACAACCTGAATTTCTTCGGATTGAATCCTGATTACAAAGGGGTGACTGGTGAAAGCCTTTATACCAAAATGAAAAGGGTTTATACCGCTGAAGGATATGATGATACCCGTAAGGCACCCAATTACCGTTTGGCCGTGGACAAATCAATTGTCAACAGTGCGAACTTGAAAGGAAACGAGCATTTGCCGGAAGGCGGAAAGAAATTCGCCGTTGTAACAGAAAAGGATAAGACCAAGGAAGCGATTTCTTCCAAGGCCGTAAGTATCACATTCCCTACCGGATCATCTACATTGGATGAAAATGCCAAATATATCATCGATATGCAGTTTACCGATTTGGCGAAAATGTTTTCCAATGCAAGAATCAGGGTTGAAGGAAATACCGATAATGTAGGTAGCCGCTCTTCCAATCAGTCCCTATCCTTGAAAAGAGCAAAATCAGTAGCGAATTATCTGGAAAGGGAACACGGCATGGATCGAAACCGTTTCATCATCATCGGTAACGGACCAGACAAACCTGTTGCCGGCTGTGAATCCAACGCTACACCTGAGTGTAAAGCCAAGAACCGTAGAACGGATTTTAAATTCGTAGCGGATTAAAATCATAAAAGAATTATACAATTCACCTTTGTATAAAACTGAGGGGTTCCGTCCAATTTGGGCGGAGCTTTTTTTATTTTTGACATATGGCAGAATGCATTTCAATAAGAGCATTTAATGTAATATCGATTGGAATTATCGGTTTCATCCGACATCAGGAAAACGGGTTACCTACAGGGACAATTCTACAATCCGAAACTACGGGGCTTAAATGGAAAGTCAAATCCCGATTATTTCATCTCCATATTGAACAGGAGTTGCGAAAAACATTCGACAATGAAACGCCTCATTTTATGCACATGAGTTTTTCGACTTTAGAAGCAAGGGATTCCTCAGGAAAAAAAATATTGGAAGAAGAAAAAAAAACGAAATTATCCCAATGCCCGAATATCAGGAAATAAGAGCCGGTTTTGATGATGACACCATAACGGTTTATCAAGCCTATGGTGAACAGATTGCCCTCGCTGCCATTAAAAATCAAAAATTCCAAAAACCCTTTTCATTCAATCGGATGACTTGGATCAAACCATCTTTCCTCTGGATGATGGCCAGAAGCAATTGGGGCAACAAATCGAATCAGGAATATATTCTAGCTTTGAAAATAAGTCGGTTTTATTGGGAACGTGCCTTGGAAATGGGCGTCCTTACCCATCCGGATAAAAATATTTATAATTCAGGTGACATTTGGGAAGAGGAATTCAAAAAAGCAAAAGTCCATATCCAATGGGATCCGGAAAGAAGTATCAGAAATACAAAACTGGAATACCGGACCATCCAAGTAGGAATCAGTCGGCATTTGATTGAGGAATTCAATGATACCTGGATCAAGGAAATCATAGATTATACACCCTTGGTCAAAAAAATAAACCATCTCCGAAAAAACGGAAAAATAAAAGAGGCCAAAAGATTATTACCCCATGAAAAAAATTATCCGGTTTCATCCGAAATAAAAAACAGAATCGGAATTTCGGAATAAAGTTTACTTCTCCCTCAATTCCCTTCTCAAAATCTTTCCGACATTGGTCTTCGGCAAATCCGACCTGAACTCAATAGCCTTGGGTACTTTATAACCTGTCAGGTTTTCACGACAGAATGCCATCAATTCGGATTCCGAAAGCGAATTATCTTTTTTGACCACGAAAATTTTCACGACCTCACCCGATTTTTCATCCGGTTTTCCTACGGCGGCCACTTCCAATACTTTCGGATGGCCGGCGATGACTTCCTCCACTTCATTCGGATAGACATTGAAACCGGAAACAAGAATCATATCTTTTTTACGATCTACAATCTGGAAAAATCCGTCTTCGGACATGGAGCCTATATCTCCCGTACTCAACCAACCATCCTTTAGGACTTTGGCTGTTGCTTCGGGGCGGTTGTAATAGCCCTTCATGACCTGTGGCCCTTTGATTTGAATTTCACCTACCTCGCCTACTTCCAATGGATTCCCATTATCATCCACAATCCGCATATCGGTTGATGGAACAGGCATCCCTATGGTTCCCAATCGTCCTTGACCGTTGATAGGATTACAGGAAGCTACCGGAGATGACTCGGTCATTCCATATCCTTCTGCCAAAAAACAACCGGTTACTTTCTGCCAACGTTCCGCTACCGGTTTTTGGACGGCCATTCCACCCCCTACGCATCCCTTGAGATGACTGAAATCCAACGCTGCAAAATCAGGATGATTGAGTAGGGCATTGAACAAGGTGTTCACACCCGTCATCACCGTTATGTCATATCGTTTGAATTCCTTCATGACCGATTTCAAATCACGGGGATTGGTCACCAATACATTTTTGGCCCCCATCGTCATCATAGCGAGACAATTGACCGTAAAGGAAAAAATATGGTACATCGGCAAAGGCGAAAGCACTGTTTCCTTCTCCTTTTCCAAAAACGGAAGCATGACATTGTAAATCTGCATCATATTGGCGACCAGATTCCGATTCGTCAGCATTGCTCCTTTGGCCACGCCGGTCGTACCGCCGGTATATTGCAATAAAATGGTATCGTTCTTAGAACCTTGTTTCCTTTCCAATTTGAATTTGCGGCCTTGTGCCATCGCTTCCTTGAAACCTACCGTATTGGAAAGATTAAAATTGGGTACTCCTCGTTTCACTTTACGCACGACTAAGTTGACCATTCCCCCTTTGATGCTTCCCAGCAATTCCCCCACACTGGTCAGAATGACCGTTTTGATTTGGGTATCCCCCAATATCTTTTCCAGATTGGCGGCGAAATTTTCAGCAATAACGATGGCCTTCACCCCCGAATCGGTAAACTGGTGTTTCATTTCACGGGGCGTGTATAAGGGGTTGGTATTCACGACAACCAAGCCAGCCCTCAATGCTCCGAACAAGGCGATAGGGTATTGCAGGAGGTTCGGCATCATTAATGCGATCCTGTCCCCCGGCTCAAGTCCCCGTGATTGCAGATATGCTCCAAAAGCTTCGGACATCTTATCGACTTCCTTGTACTTCAACTCCTTTCCGAAATTGGAAAATGCTACCAGATTGGCATACTTTTTCAAATTATCATCAATAATCTCAACTAGGGAGTCATATGAATCCACATCTACATTTGCAGGGATGCCGCTAGGATAATTGGAGAGCCAAGGTTTGTTCGATACAGACATTTTCCATGTTTTTTCTTGATAGGAATCGATTCTTCGGCAAAAATAGAAATAATAGTGGATCTATTGGAACAGAGTCATTATGGATATTTTCCTTTGCTGATTGTTTTATCTCTATAAACAACTCACTAAAACATTCCTTGATAACCTACATTGGTTTTTCAATTTACATTTCCCTTTCAAAAAAATACATACAATCCAAATCGAAACTATATAGAATCAATTCCGTTTCGGTCAATTTCGTGATGTCATAAACAGGTTGGGTATTTAGGAAAACAACATCCCTTTTCCAAGTATAAAAAAAGGCATAATCCAAGGTAGGAGAATGGATAAAAACTTCAATATCCGAAAATTCGAAATATTCTATATCCTGGAAATCGGTACAAGTAGTTTCCGTCATTAACCAACGACCTTCGAGATTCCTTTTTTCACCACAGGAAAAAAACAATGTCGAAACGAATAACAATAAAACATAATATAATCTCATCTCCCAAAAATCTTTAATGGATTTTGGCAATTCGAGGAGTTGCTTTACCTTTAAATATCTTATAAATTATCCAAAAAATCATTTTCCGAATCTTCATTAACAAGAAATATGGAAGAAATTCTGGACGAAGAATTTTCAAAAATCCCCGAAAACAATAGACCTACAAAAACCATGAAAGTTTTGGTTTTTATTTTAATGTTGTCATGTATTCTTGCGGTTTTATTGTCCTGGGTTAATGTTGAAAGCATTATTTTCACCGGACCGGCCTGTTCCGTATTCGGCATCGTCATTTCCATACTTTCCAAGAATTGGGGAACACGAAACACCCTTTTCATTGGCATTTTCCCTCTTGTCGTTTCTCTAGGATGTGCATTGATCATCAATATTCTTATGTGGTCTCCCAGTGATGCCCAACAGCCCATTAGCACAATTATCACCATTGCTACATTCATTCTTTCCGGCCCGGCCTTCCTTGTCTTTAAAAAACAACCAAAGGAACTTTAAACGCCCTACCAATGTTATTGGCTCTAGGAATAAAATTCCATATGAAATGGCAAAGAAGAAAAACAGCATCAAGAAAATGATGGAAGCAAATATCAGGGAAGAACGCAAGGAACAGGGTTTCTTCGACGGTCGTTTTTCTACCCGTTCATACCGTTCTAAAAAAACCTATCATAGAAAAAGAAAACACAAGGGAATAGGATACCAATAAATCGTATCCTATTTTTCCATACACTTAAAATGGACAAATCATTATTTTTCGTTGCCATCCTACCGGATGAAAACACCCAAAAAGAAATTACCGGTTTCAAAAAAACCGCTGAAAAATTATTCAATACAAAAAGAGCTTTGACATCTCCTCCGCACATTACATTGATTCCTCCTTTTAAATGGGAAAAGGAAAAAATAAATGACATAAAAAACATCCTTTCGGTATTCTGCTCTCAAAACGAAAAATTCGAAATCGAATTGAAAAATTTCAATGCCTTCCCCCCCCGAGTTATTTATGTAGATGTGGTTTCTTCAGGAAAATTGGAAAAATCATATCGGGACATCAATCATCTATGGGAAAAAGAATTGTCCATACCCTTCAGATACAAGGACAAGGAATACCACCCGCACATGACCATCGCCTTTCGGGACTTGAAGGAGAAAATTTTTCCGGAAGCATGGTCTTTCTTCAAAGAAAAAAAATACACTTCCGAATTCGAAGCGGATGCTTTAACCCTCCTTGGCCATAATGGTAAAAAATGGGAAACAATCTCCGAATTCCCTTTTGGAAAATACAAAAAATGAAAAACCGGTTTTTCATTTCAACATTATTGGATTATTGAAATCATTATTATCAATAATTAAATCTGCTTGGGATTTGGGCTTTACTTCGCTCAAATAAATTTCCTGTCCACCCCGATATCTTTTCAAATACCGTTCTGTAATTTCTTTTTTCCGGATTTCATTTTCGGATGCACCTGCCCGAATGATATTCCGCTCCAAAGCTGTTTGAAAATTGATATCCAAAAAGATTTTAAAATCCCAATAATTGATAAGTCTCGGTCGAAAAAGGAAAATGCCTTCCATTATTAAGATTGAATTATTATTGATTTCAATAGATTTCGAATCTACATTTTCATTTTTATCAACATCAAAAAAAGCAATTCTATAATTTCCTTTCCCTTGAAAAAACGGAAGGAGCAATTCTTTTTCCAATCGATCATAATCATAAGAGTCCCGATAAAATCCTTCCGGAGAATCCCTGCCTTTTCGATATCTGATTTTTTCAGGGAAATGAAATCCGTCAACGGAAACACAAACCACTTCCCTGTTTGTTTTCTTCCGAACTTCATCCGACAATTTTTGGGCGAAGTAGGATTTACCCGCTCCATCCACACCATCGATGGCAACTATACAAGGCGTTTCTTTTCGAATATTCCTTATTCCTTCAAGAATCTTATCATAAATCCGAATCATTGACATAACATATCAACCAACAAGTCCCAGTCTATATTGCAACAAGCCATCTTCTTATCCATACTCTTTTGATCTTTATCCGAAATGAAAAGGAGTTTATCCTTTATTTCTTGCAGCACATATGTCTAAATCCCTATATTTACCACAAATAGAAAAGCCAATCAACTTTATGTTCGAAAATCTATTCAAACTCCGAGGCGAATTAAGCTCCCAACAGAAAATCGTTTTCGGAATTCTGGGGTTCATCATATTTATTGCCTTATGGGCACTTTCAGCCGAATTATTAGCCACCAATGGCATTTCCGAAGCCGATTACGGAAACAACGCTGCTGCTGTCGAAGACACCCGGTACATCAAAAATGATACAATAAAAGTAGCCACTGTAAAAACCATCCCACCGGATGACACCACAGGCATTGCAGAAAAAGTAACGACCTATCGAATCAAGGAAATCATAGATTCCGATTCTCTCAAGGGCGAAGACTTGGACAAATTGATGGCCATGTCGAATGACGAATTGAAAAAATACGGTTTGGTCCAAACCAAAACCTATCAGAAGCTCCCCCAACCCTTCAGTATCATAACGGCAATTCCGGTATTATTGGGCAAATACGATTTAATCGGTAATACTTGGAAATCGGTTTATGTCAATATTCTTAGTTATATCGTAGCCTTACTGATAGCCCTTCCTTTGGGATTCATACTAGGGCTCATACCACTCTTTAGAGGATTATTCGGGCAGTTGTTCGATGCATTCCGATTCATTCCCCTAGCGGCGGTAACTTACATATTCATCTTATGGTTCGGGATTGAAACACAAATGAAAGTGGCATTTTTGGCTTTTGGTATTCTGGTATATCTTATCCCTGTCGTTGTCCAAAGAATCGACGAGGTAAAAGACGTTTATCTGAAAACCGTCTTTACACTAGGGGCTAACACATGGGATACTATCAAAACCGTTTATATCCCTTCGGTGGTTTCCAGGCTTTCGGACGACATCAGGGTATTGACTGCAATTTCCTGGACTTATATTACTGTTGCCGAAATGGTCAACAACACCGGTGGACTCGGAGGAATGATATTCAAATTCAGAAGACAATCCAATATAGAGTATGCCTTTGTCGTCCTTATCATCATTATCATCATTGGCATTCTCCAAGATTATGTTCTTAGATTATTGGATCGCTGGTTATTCCCTTACAAATATGTAGAGAGAGGCCATAAATAATTCTTTAAGCATCTAACTATTAGCTCAACAATCCTTAAACAGACCTTATGGATTTTCAAGATACGGACAGACCCAATATCGTTTCCCTTAATGACATCAGCCAGAGTTATGATGGAGGAAAAACCTGGATCATCAAAAACCTAAGTCTCCTTATTGAAGACAAGCCGGGGCAAGGACAGTTCGTTGTTGTCTTAGGAATGTCGGGATGTGGCAAATCCACGCTTCTACGATATGTTGCCGGCCTTCAACATCCTACGGAAGGTATCGTCAAAGTCAAGGAGAAGGAAGTCACCCCGGAGAATCGGGTGAGTATGGTATTCCAACAGTATTCTTCTCTTCCCTGGATGTCCGTTTTGGAT
>JAHDFN010000138.1:0-896 GCA_020628145.1 Saprospiraceae bacterium
TTTTGACTTCATGGCGGGTAAGATCGGGATTAACGCTCAACATCAATCCGGCTACGCCGGCTACTAGAGGAGTTGCAAGAGAAGTCCCTCCGAAATCCAATCTGAAATTGCCGGGTCGTTTTCCTTTATCACCACTCCAGTCGGCACCCAAAGCCGTCATTTCATTATCGCCGGAAGGAGCGACTACAATGGTATTGGGTCCCCGATTGGAATACGATGTCAGGTTATCATGATAATCACAGGCTCCTACACCGATTACATCCGGGTGGTTGGAAAAATCATGGGTAATATCAAGATTTCCATTACCTGAAGCAAAGAAAATAGGGATGCCTTTTCCGAATCTTCCGCTATTCGCAACTTTGGTAATGATTTCCGTCATGCCGCCATATAAGGGAGAACCCGGATTGGGCATTCCCCAACTGCAAGAAATAATATCGGCTTCCTTGTCCAATGCATATTGAAACATTTCTTCAATTCCTTGCGGATCGACACTGAATCTACGAATAGGCATGAATTTCACATTGGGCGAAACCCCTACCATCCCTTCAAGACCCAAGCCGGCGAGGGCAATGGAAGCACAGGCGGTTCCGTGCAAATCATTATCATTATATTGGAATGGTTTGTCGATCTTCCTCGGATCTCCCTGAGGGAAATGCCGATAGATTTCATATTTGAAATCCACACCATCCCTAATCTTATTGGCAAATTTCGGATGGCCCACATCGAATCCGTCATCAATAACGGCAATGGTAATATTAGGTGAACCGAAACCGAATTCCTTCCAAGCGGCAGGTACGTTGGCATTTCTCAAATACCATTGATATCCGTATTGGCTTTTGACAAAATATTTTTGATGAACCGGTTCATAACCACTGATGAGATCAAGGAAATCCTGA
>JAHDFN010000138.1:906-11748 GCA_020628145.1 Saprospiraceae bacterium
GGGTCGGTTCATCCAAACCCCTAGTGCCTCCATTCGGTTCGGGACTGGGTACGGGAGGTACGAAGTTTTGGGGATCTTTGGGGAAGGCTTTTCTCACCGACCAGCTTTTTCCGAACACCAATCTTTTATTTTCCCATATTTTCGGAGCAGCGGTAGAAAGGAAATCCACGGTATAGTCTTTTATTTTCAATAATTCGATTCCGAATTGTGAAAAATCCGGAATTAATAAATTATCGGCTTGGAAATGCCACCATTCGGAACTCATATATTGTCTGTTTGAATTCCTTAGATATGCACTTCTCGGATTGATGGGATAAAACCCATGTTCGATACAAAGTTTCGTAAAGTTGATGAATTTTCCCCTTACGTTTTTAAACCGGTCAATACCCGATTTCCAACCATCCCAATAAATGGCATTGAGGGTCATGTCGGTTCCTTTGGTGGCCCTGCAATAAACGGTAAAATAATAGGGCGAATCAGGATTATTATCTTTTACAATAACAAAAGGATCCGATTCGGGGTTGAAAAAACCACTTGATATTGAAAGGTCCAAAGCTAGTCCCGTATAATGTAAAGAGGTTGCCGAACGATGTTGGTTCGCTCCTTCTGTAATAGGTCGCCGACCTCCGGCAGATGTGATGTTTCCTCCGAGGGCTTTTACTTTTTCATAAAGCGGTTTATACAAATCGGCGGCATCCGATCGTAGAATAAAACTATCGAAACCATCGATGTCGGTGATTTTATCTGCGGCGACACTTACCCAGTTCAATTTATCCTGAGCATTTACTTTTGGATATTGCAAATACCAAAGCGTTTGAGGGCCAATTATCCCATCGGTCAGGATTTTTACTTTCTCTTGGAAAATGGTGATTTTTTCCGAAAGATTGTTGACGGTTAGTTCTTCCGGAAGTGCGATTATTTTATGGAATACCAAATGTTCCGCAATCGCTTTTAAATAATTTTCATTCATAGTTTTGTTTCTTTTTTAATTAAAAATTTGATCAAAGTAATTTGTGTATTATTAAGTAAAATGATTTTTAATTCATTTTAAAAAAGACTTATTTGCTGTTCGATATTTCTAGGGCCTCTTACTTGAGCATGGGGAATTTTTTCCTTTAATTTATCTGCTAAATAAACGGCCAAATCGGGAGCTAAAATATTATCGGGTTCATGGGTGAAAAAATAAACCGTTTTTAGGTTGTTTTCAAACCAATGTGATAATTTTTCAACCCACTCGTCAATTCTTGAAAAATCACTTGGGATTAATCCGTTGCCGACAAAACGAATCATAGCGATATCGGTTGTCAGTCCCATGTGTAAGACGTCCCTTCTGCCGGCAACATCGGTAATGACTGTAGAGATATTATATTTTTCCAGTAATAAAATCCATTGCTGGAATTCTTTTTTATTCTGAAACCAATCTTCGTGGCGGATTTCAATTGCTAATGGAATTCCATTATCCCATTCGGAAAGAAATCTTTCTAGAACGGCTATTCGATCTGATTTGAAATAAGGAGGCATTTGTAAAAAACAACAGCCCAGTTTTTCTTCCAGATTTTTTATTTCCCTAGAAAATATTTCGATCCGATCCGTATTTAATCCCATTTCCCTACTGTGGCTAATCGTCTGAGGGATTTTAGGACAGAAAACAAAATCTTCGGGTGTTTCGGATTTCCATTTTTCTGTAAGGCTAATGTTAGGGATTCTATAATGGGTGGTATTCAATTCAATTGTATTGAATTGTTTTCCATAAGCTTTTAGGAAATCTTTTTGTTTTGTTCCTTTGGGATACCATTTGCCGATCCATTCTTTCATGCCCCATCCGGTAGCACCAATAAATATTTTCGGAGGGGAATTCCTAGCAGGGAGGTTGTCCAAAATTAACCGATTCCTTTCAGGTTCGGTGGGGAGGCTGAAATCTATTCCGGATAAGTTATCGGTTTTTCCGAATTTCATTGGTTTCTTTTGGCTAGTGGATGTTTTCGATTACAAATATACCTCCAATATTTTCATTTTCACTTTTTACGGTTTTGTTTTTTTGGTTCGGTTTGATTAGACGTATGGTATAGTTTCCGAATGTCGAATTGTCGATTAATGTTTTTCCTCTTGCGGGGTAGGAGAGGGTCAGTGTTTTTTCTTCTTTTTTATTCTTTAGTAATAATTTGAATCTGATTTCTCCTGCTCTAATACAATTTACTCCTTCAGGGCATCTGGAGTCATTGATTTCCAAAACCGAAATGGAAAATGTCTGATCTTTTAATTGTCCTTTTTCCGAATTTCTTAGCAGGAATTCTTCTTCTAAATTAAAAATGATACTGGAATCATCATCTTTTTTTAACTTATTATTACAGTTGATAAAAGATATTCCTATCAATAAAAGAATGAGTATTTGTGGAAGTTTTTTCATGATTTGTATTAGCCTTTAAAAGAACCGGTCAAGAGTGTATGTATTATAATGTAAAAATAAAAAAAAGCCCTGTTTCTATGAAACAGGGCTTTTTTTTGGAATCTTATCAACCTCTCTTCGGACTTCCACCACCAATGCTTTTGAAGCCGATGGTTTTTTTATTGGAAAACGAAAAGTCGTCCTTATCTGTTTTGAAGGTTTCCACATCTTCAAATGTAATCGTCTTGATGGTGGTGTCCGTCCTACCTTCTTTTGGCAACATGGATAATCTGAGATTATGATTCATGATGACTGCGGTTACAACACTTCGGACTGTTCTTGCATTACCGAAATATTTGTCCCTGTATTCATAAATAGAAGCCAGATATTTGGATAAATGTTCCTTCGCCTTGTCTTCGGGCTTCAAATTCTCATCTTCGAACATCTGCATGGCGATATCCACCAATTCTTCAGGTGAATAATCTTCGAATTTCAACACTTTATCAAAACGGGATTGAAGCCCCGGATTTGTTTTGAGGAATTCTTCCATATTATCCGGGTAACCGGCTACGAAAACGAAAAATTCACCCCTGTGATCTTCCATTCTTTTCAATAAGGTCTGTATGGCCTCATTTCCGAAATCCCCATGAGAATGACCCCCGTTACCCATGGAAGTAAGTGAGTATGCCTCATCAATGAAAAGTACGCCTCCCATCGATTCGTCTATTTTTTCAGCGGTCTTAATGGCTGTTTGTCCTACATATCCGGCCACTAATCCCTGACGATCCGTTTCAACCATATGTCCCCTTTCCAAAATACCCAGGGCCTTATAGATTTTGGTAAGGATTCGTGCGATGGTAGTTTTACCCGTACCCGGATTTCCTACCAAAACGGTATGGAGGAAAAAGTTATTCAATACGTTTTTTCCGGATTCTTGGAAAAACTGAACCAATTGCACCATTTCACGGATCTGTTCCTTGACGTTCTTCATTCCGATAAGGCGATCCAATTCATCCATTGCCAATTGTAATAGTTCCTTATCAATAGGAATTTCGGGTAGTTGCTTCTTATGTTTTAAATCGATGCGATCTATATCGGACTTGGAAATGATAGATAATTCATTTTCATTCAGGTCGTGCGGCTTTTCCTGCCCCATTGCTCTAAGCCCCAATTGGATTTTTCCTTTTTCTATGATATCGTAAACGAACCGGGCGTTTCCGAAAGTTCGATCCCTATTCCGGAAAGCCTCTGTAATGATCTCATCCACTTTTGATTTGGCAGGTCGGGTAAGTTTCACTCCTTTTTCCACACATGCATATGAAGCGATTTGGGATAATTCCTGAGGGAGATAATCCGAAAATTCGAAGAAAATCTTAAATCGGGATTTCAAGCCCGGGTTGGAATCGAGAAAATGCTTCATTTCCTTGGGATACCCGGCCACGATAACGGCCATGTCACCGATGCCGTTAGACATTTCCTTAACCAATATCTCAATTACTTCCCTTCCGAAGTCCTTGCTATCATCATTGGAACGAGCTAAAGCATAAGCTTCGTCGATGAAGAGTACGCCACCTCTTGCTTTTTCGATGGCTTCCTTGACTTTCGGTGCCGTCTGTCCGATATATTCACCTACCAAATCAACCCTATCGACTTCATGGACATGGCCTTTGGATAGCAATCCCATTTTTTTGTAGAGCTTTCCCATCATTTTGGCAACGGTGGTCTTACCTGTACCCGGATTACCTATGAAAACGGAGTGGACATTGATTTCATCCTTTTCCTTAAATCCTTTGTTTTTCCTCAATTGAAGGAATTGGATGTAACTAGCGTGATCCCTTACTTTGGCTTTTATAGCACCCAAGCCGATTAGAGCCTCTAATTTACCCATTACATCCTCAAAGGTCTCGTTGTCATCGTCATCTTGTTGCAGGAATGTAGTCTGCTTGTCAGGAAACCAAATGCCGGGTGTTCCTTCTATGAAGTCATCTCCGACTTCGAAGGGAACAACCGCCAATAACCTATCCATGAAAATGATTTCTGCAGTATAGAGATCCTTTCTCCAAGAACCTTTCACATTGGAACCCCAGCCAGCTGTGATCTTGATGATATCATCCTTCTTTTCAACCCTTTGAAGCCTGACAACCTGTCCCTTCAATTCCTTGGCATTATTATAGAACTTGGTAAATAATTCACATTGCCAGGGCTTGCCGGGGAATTGGTTTTTCAGCGTAATCTCAACTTATACATAACGGGTTTCCTCGCTACTGAAGATCTTATAATAGTTTCTTTCGAATTCCGGACGGTAGTCAAACGAACCTTCATACAATTTGAGGCTTTTGATATCAAGATATGGATTGTTTCCCCTCTCGTTCTCCTTGCCGGTATCTTCTATGTAAAAATATTTAGTAGCAACTTTTATTCCTTCAACCCAAGCTTCCCAATAGTAAGTGCCTTTTTTCCAAAAGGCTCCTTCTTTCTGATTGCCCCATCCTTCTCGGATGTAAACTACATTGTCATACTTGCTGACTTTTCTTTTGAAGGGAAGTGAACATACTTCCTTCCGACCTCTTTTGATGGAATAACATTTCAATTCCACCTCGATTTCCCAATCTTCTTCATCGAAGAGTTTATTGTAGAAAGAGAGTTCTGCGTATATGTAGGTCGTGTCGAAACGATCAAAAACCTGACGATACTTCTTTTTGTTATCTGCCAACCATTCCGTTGAAGAATAGACCTTTAGATCTCTAAATTTATACTTGACAAAATGTGGATCGAATCCCTGGGACATCTAGATAATATTTTCTACATGAATTAACAGTATTTTGTCGGATATGGTTCGTTATAATATATGTTATTAAAAACGAATCTTATCCTGAAAACCGTTCTCTCGTGAATGTATATCCATAAATATACCAATTTAGACAAAAAAAGGGATTGATGTTCTAGTTTGGGGGGATTTTTAAAATAAATTCATATATATAATGAAGAAGTCCGATTCTCCTTAGAGGAAATCGGACTTCTTTAAATTATAAAGCAAGGAAACATTAATTTTATTCGGGACTCCAGTTATTGTTGTCTCTACTCATTTCTGCGACCCTTCTTGTCGGATCGATTTCTACTTTGATCACATTTTTCAACTTGCAATCAATGACAAGTTCATATGTAGGATGAGTCCAAGGCCAATCTTCGGCGATTTCATACGCTACTTCCATGTTTTCCCTTGCTTTTTCACCCCTCATTATCCTTAATGGAATATTATATATGGTCTGTGAACCATCCTTTTCCGTCACTAGGACATCCAAAGGCATGGGCATAACACCAACCCGCTCCAAAACTATCTTTGTTTTTTTCTTACTTTCACCTTGTACAACCTCCTTGACACCATAATCAATTGTATTGGTAGAATTCACCCAATGTTCCTTGTACCAATCCAATTCAATATTGGATACTTTTTCCATTATCCGGATGAAATCATTGGTATTCGGATGTTTGAATTTCCATTGACGATAAAATTCCAACATCCCCTTATCAAATGCTTTTTCACCGATAATGCTTTCCAGTTGATGAAGGAAAACAGCTCCTTTAACATAGGAAGCCATAGAATAGGCAAAATTGGTTTTGAAATGATCTGCATGTGTGGTCAGTGGTTCTTCAACACCGCTGTTGGCCAAATTAATGTAACCCATATAGGAACCGGCATGGGGGTTTTCTTCCGCCGTGCCAGGCAAAGCACCTTCTTTTTTCAACCAATTCATAACTTCGGCCGAAGCATAGGATGTGAATCCTTCATCCATCCAGGCATAAAGAGCTTCATTGGTACCTAGTACCATTTGATACCAAGAGTGCATCCATTCATGAACACTTACACCAACCAAACTGCCCAATGGTCTTTCTCCCGTTATCAAAGTACCCATGGGGTATTCCATTCCTCCATCACCCCCTTGTACAAATGAATATTGTTCATACGGGTACTCACCATAATTTTCTTCGATGAACTCTAATGACTTCTTCATGATTTCCGGGAGTTTAGACCAAGGGCCTTCTGTCGTTTCATTCTTTTGATAAAGGAAATGAAGGGTAAGATTGTCCCTGAGTTCTAATGTCTCATGTGTATAATCGGGATCTGCTCCCCAAAAGAAATCATGGACCTTAGGTGCTTTGAAATGCCAAGTCAGCTTTCCACCTTCAGGTTTTTTTGCAGTTCCTTTTCCATAACCATATCCTATTTCATCGGCATTTTGAAGATAGCCGGAAGCTCCTAGTATATACCGATTATCTATGCTGATTTTAACATCGAAATCTCCCCATATGCCGTGGAACTCACGTCCTACATAGGGATTGGCATGCCATCCTTGATAGTCGTATTCACATAATTTAGGATACCATTGAGACATGGAATAATCGATCCCTTCCTTGCTATTCCTACCTGATCTTCTGACCTGCAAAGGAACCTGTGATTCGAACTCCATTTCCAATACTGCTTTCGAACCTGCCTTGATAGCATTGGATAATCGGACTTCAAGAATGGTTCCTACAACATTGTAATCTTTGCCCTGGGTCAAAGTTTTCCCATTGACTTTCAATGATTTTATTTTGGTATAACCGTATTCTTCAGGTTGTAGTTTGGAGATCCTGTCTTGAACCCTTCTGTCCGGGTCGGCTATATTCAATGAACGAATGTCCATCATACTACCGGGCTGGAAAGCATTGAAATATAGATGATAGAATAATCGGTTCAGATTGTCAGGGGAATTATTGTAATAATCGATTTTCTGTTGACCGTTAAATCTATGAGTATTGACATCCATGTCGATGCTCATTTCATAATTGGCTTTTTGTTGCCACCTGTCGGGTTGTGCCCATACGAATTGGGTCATCATGACCCAAATGAATAGAATTGAAATTTGTTTCATTATTAATATTTATATGGATTCGTCTAGAATATTCGTGTTTGTATTGGAGATGAGTTTATCATCATCAGAAAAATCTATGGTTTGGAAAATTTTGCCCCAGTTTTTCCATTTATATTTGAGCTGTGCCAGCCCTAAGAAAATGATGACCACTGCTCCCCAACCGACCAACATATACTCCGTGTCCATCTCTAAGGATCTGAACATGGTTGGGGTTTGTAAAGCCGACCCGTCAAAAGAAACGAATAATGCCCCGAATAAGTTGTTCGCAAAGTGGATTCCCAATGCGAGTTCCAGGCTTTCGTCCAATATTGTAATCAAACCCAGAAATGCACCTGTCCCGATGTAGAAAATCATCATTTTCCAAAACCCGAATTCTCCGATTTCAGGATTCATTCCATGTAATAATCCAAAAATGACGGAAGTGATTATCCAAGGAATGAAAGGGTTTTTAGTCCAAAGGGCTAATCCCTGCATGAGATACCCTCTCATAAACGTTTCTTCGAAACTTGTTTGCCACGGAAGGACGAAAATGCAAATTAATAATAGAGGGATGAAGGATGACCATTTAAATGTTAATATGTAATTGTCCGGCTCCATGTAATAACTCAAGCCTTCCCCGATAGCCGCCAATCCTAACCAAACGAAAAACCCGAAAGCCAATTTACCCCGGTTTAGTTTTGATTTAGGAGTAATGACAGAAAGGAAAGACCTTTTGTGTATGTATTTAAGTGTAGCAACTAATGCCAATATTCCGACAACAAAAGAGAGTAGAATCAGGAAAAACCCGAAATTCGGATCAATGCCGAAATAATCGAAATCAAGGGCGGTCATTTTTTCTTGCGCATCTGCACTCATCCCTCCCCCGTTATCGAACATCTTCATGATAAGAAGAATGGAAATGGGTATTTGTCCTAATACATGGCCGATAATTACGAGAATTGTACCAACAATGTAAGTCCAAATGGCATTATTACCTTCCAAAGCCCTTTTAAAAAACGAGTGTTTCATCTTTTCGATATTAATTGAAATCCGAATGTATCATTTTTTTCAGTTTTACCCTATAACCATTTGCTCTATGATTTAATAATTAGAAGTAGAAGTCTATTTTTACGATTAAATTAAACTTGTACTCATGAAAAGACCGGATTTCAGACGAGTGGATGTCAAATACGATGGAAAATATGAGAAATCAGAAACCGAAGATTGGGTAACCGCTGAAAAAATTGCAGTCCCAACCTGTTTAGAAGAAAAAACATATGGACATGAGGGATATGTGGCAGGTCTTCCTCCATTCTTGAGGGGACCGTATAGTAGTATGTATGCTGTCCGCCCCTGGACGATTCGTCAATATGCCGGATTTTCTACTGCGGAAGAAAGTAATGCCTTTTATAAAAGAAATCTGGCAGCAGGACAGAAAGGTCTTTCTGTGGCATTCGATTTGGCCACCCATAGGGGATATGATTCCGATCATCCTCGTGTAGTTGGAGATGTGGGAAAAGCCGGTGTAGCCATTTCCAGTGTAGAGGATATGAAATTATTGTTCGACGGTATTCCTTTGGATAAGATGTCGGTATCGATGACAATGAATGGTGCGGTCATTCCTATAATGGCATTCTATATCGTAGCGGCAGAGGAACAGGGGGTGTTGCCAAGCCAACTCAGCGGTACTATTCAGAATGATATTCTAAAAGAGTTCATGGTCAGGAATACCTATATATATCCTCCTTTACCATCCATGAGGATCATTTCGGATATATTCGAATATACCTCTCGAAATATGCCCAAATTCAATTCCATATCTATTAGCGGATATCACATGCAGGAGGCCGGGGCTACTGCGGACATAGAATTGGCTTATACCTTAGCTGATGGCTTGGAATATGTCCGTGCGGGAATAAAAGCAGGATTGGATATTGATTCATTTGCTCCCAGGCTTTCGTTTTTCTGGGGAATAGGTATGAATCATTTCATGGAAGTGGCTAAGATGAGAGCCGCTAGAATGTTGTGGGCTAAATTGGTTAAACAGTTCAACCCCAAAAATCCCAAATCCATGTGTTTAAGGACGCATTGCCAAACTTCGGGTTGGAGCCTGACCGAACAGGATCCCTATAATAATATAGCACGGACTTGTGTAGAAGCAATGGCTGCTGTTCTGGGAGGGACACAATCACTGCACACCAATGCCTTGGATGAAGCAATAGCCTTACCCACCGATTTTTCGGCGAAAATTGCCCGGGACACTCAAAAATATATTCAGGAAGAGACCGGTATAGTAAAAGCGGTCGATCCTTTAGCAGGTTCTTATTATGTGGAATATCTGACTCATGAGATTGTTGAAAAAGCTTGGACCCTGATTCAGGAAGTAGAGGAGTTGGGGGGGATGGCCAAAGCCATAGAGAAGGGAGTCCCAAAAATGAGGATCGAAGAGGCTGCAGCTCGAAAACAGGCTCGCATAGATGGTGCAAAGGATATGATTGTCGGGGTAAATGTTTTCCAAGTAGAAGAGGAAAGTGAAATGGAAATTCTGGAAGTGGATAATTCCGTTGTTAGAGAATCGCAGATAAGGCGGTTGGATTCAATGAAGGCTTCAAGGAAGCCTGAAGAAGTGGACAGAACACTAGGCAATCTTTCAAAATCTGCTGAAACCGGGGAAGGGAATTTGTTGACATTGGCTGTTGAAGCGGCCCGGGCTAGGGCATCCTTAGGCGAAATAACAGAAGCAATGGAAAAACATTTCGGGAGGTTTGTTGCAAATAACCCCACCATATCGGGTGTATATTCAAAAGAGATCAATATGGATGATTCATTCAGAAGAACCAAGGCTCTAGCCGATGACTTTGCTGTAAAGGAAGGGAGGCGACCCAGGATCATGGTGGCGAAATTAGGACAGGATGGCCATGATAGGGGAGCAAAGGTAATTGCAACGAGTTTTGCAGATTTAGGTTTTGATGTGGATGTAGGGCCTTTGTTCCAGACACCGGAAGAAGCGGCAAGGCAGGCTGTTGAGAATGATGTCCACATCTTGGGGATATCTTCTCTGGCTGCTGGTCATAAGACACTGGTTCCTCAAACGATCAAAGCATTGGCCGAATTAGGCAGAGAAGATATAATGGTAGTCGTGGGGGGAGTTGTTCCTAAGCAGGATTATGATTTTCTATTCGATGCAGGAGTAGTGGGGATCTTTGGCCCGGGTACTATCATCTCAAATGCAGCGAATGAAATTCTAAACATACTTATCTCGTCCTTTGAATAGGTTTTTTATCCAATAAATGTTCTGACAAAGACATTTTTGTACCTGAAGTGAGAATTTATGGATTCTATTTTTTGGAAAAAATAATTTGTGTGTATATTTGTATTATCAATTTGTTGATTTTTATCCATTAAGTGATAAAGGAAATATAAATTGATTTGAAATAAATGTTGGGTAGGACGTAAAAAAAGTGTTAAATTTTTGATACTATTAAATAACTGCCTTATATTTGTTTTATAATCTGTTTTGCATAGTTGTTTTTTGGGGTTATATTTTGCATGCGTCGCGTTCTT
>JAHDFN010000139.1 GCA_020628145.1 Saprospiraceae bacterium
GAAGTGGCTTTTAGCCACTTCTTTTTTTATTTTCTACTTAAGATTCCTTCAATAACTTACCAATATCCCTTAATAATTTCTCGGCCTCTTCTCTTTCCGTTCCCCGTGCGAATGACCTCACATGGCCTTTTTTGTCAATGAGTACTAAATAACCACTATGGTCGAATCCGCCAGGGGCACCGGCATCTTCCTTTGCCGAACTCACATAATCAGCAGCAATTTCATAAATGGCTTTTTTGTCCCCTGTTACCAAGTGCCAACGTTCCGTGTCAATTTCTAGTTTTTCAGCATATGCCTTCAATGCAGGTACGGTATCGTACCTGGTGTCTATGCTATGTGAAATAAATATTACTTCATCATTTCCTTTTAATTCGTCATACATGAATTTCATGTTGGCTTTGACTTTTGGGCAGATGGTAGGACAATGGATGAAGAAAAAATCGGAAACGTATATTTTATCCTTGAAAGTTTCATTCGTAACAATTTGACTGTCTTGGTTAATGAATGAAAATTGACGGATGGTATGTTTTTCCAATTCTCCGCTTACTTGATTGATTCTGGGAATAATGGGAAGAGGTTCGTCATTGTTTACTTCCGAGTTTGACGTGCATTGTAGCATGAAAAATGCTGATAATAGAATTATCAGGTTCATGGTTTTTCCGTGTTTCATTCCGATCTGATATTTTGATATTTTATCTTGGAAGTTTAAGTAATTTCTTATTAAAAGAAACATCTCGAGTTGGAACTAAGTTGAATGAATTTAATAAAAAGAGTGGCATCCCGGTTTTAACCGAAATGCCACTGAATTATTATCGGAGGGGAATAATAATTATTTTTTAACAGGCTCTTCCTTTCCGTTCAATTCCTCTACAACCTCTCCTTTGATTTTAGCCTTGATTTTATTTTCGAGTTCCAAAGCTACCTCAGGGTTATCGGCAATGAAGGTTTTGGCGGATTCACGTCCTTGTGCGATTTTTGCACCCGAATAGCTGTACCATGCACCACTTTTCTTGATGACACCGTAATCTACACCTAAATCAACGATTTCTCCGGTTTTGGAAATGCCTTCACCATACATGATGTCGAATTCTGCAATCCGGAACGGGGGAGCCAATTTATTTTTGACGACTTTCACTTTGACATGATTACCTACAACGTTTCCTTCTTTGTCTTTGATGGCAGAACCTGAACGACGAATATCGAGACGTTGGGAAGCATAGAACTTCAATGCATTACCTCCAGTTGTTGTTTCCGGATTCCCGAACATCACACCGATTTTTTCACGTAACTGGTTGATGAAAATACAACAAGTGTTGTGTGCTCCAATCACAGCAGTCAATTTACGCATGGCCTGAGACATCAAACGTGCCTGCAATCCCATTTTTGAATCTCCCATTTCTCCTTCCAATTCAGCTCTAGGAACTAACGCTGCAACAGAATCTATAACAAGGATGTCAATAGCACCCGAACGTATTAGATGCTCTGCAATTTCCAGGGCTTGTTCTCCATAGCTGGGTTGTGCTATCAGGAGTTCATCTATGTTGACACCCAGGGATTGGGAATAATCTCTATCAAATGCATGTTCTGCATCAATAAAAGCAGCAATTCCTCCTTTCTTTTGGGCTTCTGCAATGGCATGGATAGCCAATGTTGTCTTACCTGAAGATTCCGGGCCATAGATTTCAACAACACGGCCTCGGGCGAATCCATTAATACCTAAGGCGACATCAAGGGTCAAGGAGCCAGTTGAAATGGCATCAGCTTCTACTACCTGTTTGTCTCCCAATCTCATGACAGTACCTTTTCCATAGGTTCTGTCTAACTTTTCTACAGTAAGTTGTAGTGCTTTGAGTTTTTGGTTTTGCTCTTTTGATTCTTTTGACATCAGATTAAAATTTTATTTGAATATAAAGATATGTATTGATGAATGATAAAATATGAATAATAACACACTTTAATCATTTGTCCGAAACAAAAGTAAAGTATTTGTTTTAAAAAATCAACTTGTTTTAAGTATTTTTTAATTTTTTGTTTTAATTGGCCGTAGAGTAACGGTCTGAACCAATTTAATTCAGGCCGCTACCTTATTAATAATCATTGAATTGTGTTATTTTTTGTCGGTATTGGTGTTCGGGGGTTTGTTTTTATTGTTTCTATTTCGCCCCTTGTTGTTGGATTTAGGTTTGCCCTTGGGAGGACGGCTTTTTCCAGCATCGGATTTTGCCTTAGGGTTTGCTTTTTTCTCATTTTTAGATGAAGCTCCCCTGTTGTTCCTTCCTGTTTTCGCTCCTCCTTTATTTCTATCTCTATTGTTTCTTTTTCCTCCTCCTTTTCTTCGTTTTTTTCTTTTTTCAGCCGGAAGTTCTATTTGTCCGGTAACATCGGCAAACCCTAAATCAGTATCATCCGACATGTCGTTATTTAAAGTCAACCCTTGTAGTTCGTCAGGTTTTTCCCCTCGCTTATTCATCGCTTTGATTTCAGCAACCCTGTTTACATCCAAAGCAAAAATCTTACCTCTGGTGGCTTTGTTATCTTTGTAGATGTAAAACATCAGCCTTTTGAAAATATTCATTTTCATCAGTCGGGCTTCTCCTGCTTCTGTTCTTAATACATCGGCATTTTTAGGAAACTCTTTAAGGACTTCCATATAGGTATCCAATTCATAATTAAGACAACATTTGAGCCTTCCGCATTGTCCGGAAAGTTTGGACTGGTTAATGGCGAGATTCTGATATCGGGCGGCAGAGGTAGATACCGATTTGAAATTGGTCAGCCAGGTAGAACAACACAATTCACGACCGCATGCACCTAAACCACCGATTCTTGCAGATTCCTGCCGGGCTCCGATTTGACGCATTTCTATTTTCACCTTGAATTCCCTTGCATAATGTCGGATAAGTTCTCTGAAGTCCACACGCCCCTCGGCTGTATAATAAAAGGTCGCCTTGCGTTTGTCACCCTGATATTCCACATCGCCGATTTTCATTTCCAAGTCCAACATTCTTGCAATGGCCCGAGCTCTGACCATTGTGTTTTGTTCCATCTTTCGGGCTTCATGCAGTTTTTCCATATCCCTTTCATGTGCGATACGGATGATTTTGTGGAAAACAGTATTTTTCTTAACTCGCTTTTTCCTTAATTGTAATTTGACCAGTTCGCCGGTAAGGGATACTTTCCCCACATCATAGCCGGAACCGGATTCTACAACGACCCAATCGTTTTTTTGTGCTCCGATATAGTGGGGGTTATGGAAAAAGAATTTTCTTGATCCGTTTTTGAAACTGATTTCTGCTAAATTGAATTGTTCGGTCGAAGGCTGTTTTATTCCTGTCAACCAATCATATGTATTCAGTCGATTACATCCGCCGGTAGAACATCCTCCTTTACTCCCACATCCGCCGGGTTTGCCGTTTTTCGTTCCTGTAGAACATCCTGCACAACTCATTACTTATATTGTTTTAAACCACAACTCCTGATTTCAGGATTTTATTCATTCTGATTGTGATATCTGTCATTAAAATTTTAGGATTGGCGTTCCTCGAAATATGGAAAGCCGAATCCGTTAGTATCTTTGATATGGGTTCTATTTGTTCATATTGTATGACCTTGGTTAGGTTTTGGGCAGTCGAAGCTTCCTTCTCACTCAACCTTATATTATTATTTCCTGTCAATTTTAATACCATATATTCCCGTAGGAAAAAAAGACCGTAGTCAAAAAAGTGTTTTTGGTTTTCCCTGCCTAATTTGGCAAATTCCCCGGACCAATCGACAATATCCTTAGGTTTTCCCAAATAACAAATTCTGAGCCATGCAAGAAACATGTTCGCATTGTCATTTTCTGATTCGTCAATGAGCGTGAGGGCTTGGTTGTAGTTTCCATTGGCAAGGTGGGCAATATCCAAAGCCTTGCCTTCCGGCAATCCTTTTTCCAACAATGCTGACTTCACTTCCTCATCCGAAAGTGGTGGGAATTTTACAATCTGACAACGGGAAAGGATGGTATTCAGGATTTCTTCTGCATTTTCAGCCACTAGGATGAAAAGTGTTTTCTCAGGTGGTTCTTCAATGAGTTTGAGCAAGCGGTTGCCTTCCTTTCTTAAAAATTCGGGCAGCCAGATGATCAGAATCTTATAAGCCCCTTCAAAAGTCTTAAGGCTTAGTTTTTTGATAATGGCAGAACATTCATCTTTTGTAATATTCCCCTGCTTGTTTTCTGCTTGGATATGCCGCAACCATTGTTGGATATTCAGGTAGGGATTTTCTGAAATCTTTTCACGCCACTCATTGGCAAACATACTACTGGTTGCCTTACTGCCAACGGTAGGGTATGTGAAATGAATGTCCGGATGTATATGTTTCGAAGATTTGATACAATCGGAACAATTACCACAGGCTTCCCCCTCGACTCTATTGTTACACATGGCATATCGGGCAAAAGCCAAAGCCATGGGGAGTGTACCGGAACCTTCGGGACCGAGGAGAATCTGAGCATGTGGAAGCCTATCCGTATCTACCATCGTACGGAGTAACTGCTTGACTTCTACCTGTCCTATGATTTGTCCAAAATTCATCCTAAGTATCATTTTGATACCCGAATGTCAAATTTATTAATGTAGGAAATCCAAGATTTCTTCACCTGCAGGATATGTTGAAGAAGGGAAAAACGCTAATAAGCGGCCTTCTTCATCAAGGAGATATTTACAAAAATTCCAAGAAACGTCACTATCCATCACACCATTCTGTTCCTTTTGGGTCAGCCATTGGTAAATAGAATGGATAGGCCGGGTCTTGATATTTATTTTTTCCGTCAAGGGGAAGGTGACACCATAGTTGATATCGCAGAAATTACGGATTTCCTCATGACTACCCGGTTCCTGTTCCCCAAAATCGTTACAAGGCAAACCTATAACGATCAATTTATTTTCGAAAGCTTCGTAAAGCTCCTGTAGCTGGGCATATTGAGTGGTATAACCACACTCTGATGCCACATTCACCAAAAGTATCTTCTTTCCTTTGAATGCCTCAAAACGGATTTCTTCCCCATTGATACTTCCTATCCTGAATTGGTGAATTGATTGCATTGACAAAATTTGACAATTCGATTGGGTAAAAGTACATAATTTGTGGATAACAAATCAAAATAAAAGGCATATGAGAAAAATAATAGGGTTCTTTTCCATTTTGGCTTTGGGCTTGGGCTTCCTTCAAAGTTGTGCAGTACGGGATGTTTCCACCGGTTCTACTCCGATTTCCCATGAAATATGGGATAATCTCTTGAAAAAACATGTAACAGATGATGGCTGGGTGGAATATAAGGGATTCATTGAGGATAAGGAACAATTTTATAATTACCTCAATGTGTTGAATGGTAGCCATCCCAATAAGGAAAATTGGACTGAAGAAGAAAGATTGGCTTATTGGATCAATGCCTATAATGCTTATACCGTACAATTGATTGTGGAGAACTATCCGGTAAAAAGCATCAAGGATATCAAAAAGGGGATTCCTTTTGTCAATTCGGTCTGGGATATTAAATTCATCAAAATAGAAGGAAAGGAATATGATTTGAATAAAATAGAACACGCTTTATTGAGAAGGAAATTCGAAGAGCCTAGAATTCATTTTGCGATCAATTGTGCGTCTTATTCGTGTCCGGTTTTGAGAGGGGAAGCTTATGTCGCCGAAAAGCTGGAAGAGCAATTGGCAGAGCAGGCCAGGATTTTTCTTTCGGATGAAAGGAGGAATAAGATACAGGCGGACAAGGCCGAATTATCTAAAATCTTTTCCTGGTTCGGAGGTGATTTTAAGAAAGACGGAACCAAAATAGAGTATATCAATCGTTATGCACCTGTAAAAATCAATCCTAATGCTGAAATCAGTTATCTGGATTATAATTGGCAGTTGAATGAACCATAAATGAAAAGGACAGGAATTTTTATTAAATTTGATGATAACCCAAGAGATGAATATTCGGACCGATGAAATGATATTCTATGTCCATTACCAATAATTTCATGAAGATTTATCTCCGTTCCAGAATGCGACGGATTAGGAGATACAGGGAGATGCCCGGAGAGGCTCAAGGCTATTGGTTCGATAAATTAATACGTAAGGCACGTAATACTGATTGGGGCAAAACCCACGACTACAAGAGTATTGGCAGTCATCATGATTTTAAGGAAAGGATACCTGTTCAGGATTATGAACGACTACAGCCCCATATCCGTAGAATGATGATGGGAGAGAAAAACGTCCTTTGGCCCGGAAAAGTGGAATGGTTTTCCAAATCTTCCGGAACTACTACAGATAGGAGCAAATATATTCCCGTTTCTTCCGAACATCATGAACATTGCCTCATGAAAGGATGTCGGGATACGCTTTCCGTTTATTATGATAACTATCCCGGGGCCAAGATGTTTGATGGAAAGGGAATGGTAATGGGAGGGGCTTGGGAGCGTTTTGCCGACTTTCCAAAATCCAAAATAGGCGATGTCTCTGCTTTGATGTTGAATAATATGCCGGCATTGGGTAAATATTTTTATACGCCCGACTTGAAAACGGCATTGATGAGAGAATGGGAAGCCAAAATCGAAAGGATGGCCGGTATCACCGCCAAGGAAAATGTGACCCAGATTGGAGGTGTGCCGACTTGGACCATCGTATTATTCCGTACCCTATTGGAACAAACAGGTAAGGAAAACATGCTGGAAATCTGGCCCAATCTGGAACTCTATATTCACGGTGGGGTGAGCTTTACACCATATAGACAGCAATTCAACGCATATCTTCCCGGGGGCCAAGTGCGATATATGGAGATTTATAATGCATCCGAAGGATATTTTTCCATACAAGATGAACCGGACAAGGATGATATGTTATTGTTATTGGACAACGGGGTTTATTACGAATTTATTCCTTCCGGAGAATGGGACAAGGAATATCCGGAAGCCGTTTCATTGGAAGAAATCGAATTGGGCGTGAATTATGCCATTGTCATTTCTACCAATTCCGGACTATGGAGATACATGCCCGGTGATACGGTAAAATTCACCTCGAAATATCCTTTCAAAATAAAAATAACGGGAAGAACCAAACATTTTATCAATGCATTCGGAGAAGAGGTCGTCATAGAAAATACAGACAAGGCCTTAGCTGAAACCTGCCGCCATTTCAATGTCCTAGCCAATGAATATACTGTTGCCCCGATTTATTTCGAAGGAGAAGGAAATGGCGGTCATGAATGGTTGATCGAATTTGAAAACCCGCCACATGATTTGGAAAAATTCGCAGAGTTATTGGATGAGAACCTACAGGAAATAAATTCCGATTATGAAGCTAAAAGATATCGGAACATGGCTCTCGGCCGATTGAAAATACATGCCCTGCCCCGAGGTGCTTTCCATAAATGGCTCAAAGAAAAAGGGAAATTCGGAGGACAGAATAAAGTCCCCCGATTATCCAATCAAAGAAATTATCTGGAGGAAATTCTGGAAACCGTTTAAGAAAACATTTTCCACCTTTGTCCCGAGCAGATTCCCTCCTTTTTTACCCGTCCTGACCTTGATTTACAATTCTTCTCCGGCAAGATTGAAACGTGATTCCTTAATGAATTCACCTTTTTCGTTGTAGTGGTAGATAGCATAGGCAAACCCGAAGGCACATTCGATAATTTCTCCATATCTGTTGAAATAGGTTTTCTTTTTCCTAGTCATATTCTCGTTGTATTCTATTATGCCGGTCTCCATCGGATACCCCTTTTCATCTATACAGTAAAAGCGTTTTGGAAAACCATATTTATTGAATTCCCGGTATTCAATTCTTGAAAACTTCAGGGTAGGATGCATGATGGGTTTTTTATTTTCATCTCTGAATTCTTTTGATAGTAAAATTCCATTATCATCATACTTATAAGATACTTCTGCAACACCCATTTCTCCGTTTTTCAAATTCCCTGTTTCGCCGTGGTTTTGCATATAGGCAAGTTGTCCTTTTTCATCGAATAAGATATGGGTCTTTTTAAGTTTATTGTAAAAGGGAACCGTATCCAAATCGATGTCATATCTTATCCAGGTTTTTATTTCGTTGTTTTCGTTTCTTGTCAATTCAGTTATTGCCACTCCATCGACTTCTACCGGTTTATTGTTGAGGTCGAAGGCTTCTTTTTTTATCCAAAAACCATTTTTATCAAAAGAATACTTATTCATTCCGGCTCCTGATGAATTAAGAACGGATTTCCCATTAGTATCGTAAAACATATCTTTCATCCCTTTTTTATTATAGGTTCTTCTCAATTCGAATGCACCGTAATTCCCTTTGTTTGATGGTTGGCCGGATAAAAAATATTGGACACTTGTCAGTCTGTCTTTCTTATCAAATTTGACATAATAACAATTAATGGTTTTTGCCTCCTCCTCGGTAATGGGTATGCTGGGCTTTACCCTTTTATGTGTTACGTCGATATTCCATTTTATGTAAAATCCTTCCTTTGCTTTCTCGTTTTGTGTGATGGCTGATTTCTTTTCCGTTGGAATCGTACTGTTTTGGCTCTTGGAAATTACCGAACCATTCATTAGGATAATCAGCAATATGATACAATGTGGTTTCATGCTTAATTTTTGAAGTGATTATTTTAAAATTGTGTCTATGGACAAAATTAAGTGCAGCGGCTGACTTCATACCTTCCTTTGAGTATGGATTATGTACTGATTTATAATTCCGAACCCGTTTCCCTATTACTATGATGATCTTCAACATTCTTTTGAAGCCTTGATATTAACCTTCTATGGATTTGTTTGCTGAGGACACAGGCATTAATTTTATGCTTTATTTTAGCTGCTGCACAAAATTCGAGAATGGGTAGGAAGAAAAAAGAAGATGTAACGGAAGTCTTGGACGAAATTCCGATAACGGATCATATCTATATCAAAGGGGCCAAAGCCAACAACCTGAAGGATGTCAACCTGGCGATTCCTAAAAATAAGCTGGTCGTCGTAACCGGTGTTTCCGGTTCGGGGAAATCATCTATTACGATGGATACGCTTTATGCCGAGGGACAACGACGGTATGTGGAGAGTCTTTCTTCCTATGCCCGTCAATTTCTCATGCGGATGAAAAAACCCGAAGTGGATTACATCAAGGGGATCTGTCCGGCTATTGCCATTGAGCAAAAAGTCTCTACTTCCAATTCTCGATCCACTGTCGGTACTCTGACGGAAATTTATGATTATCTCAAAATCCTATTCGCCCGTATCGGAAGGACCTATTCGCCCGTTTCCGGTGAACAGGTCAAAAAACATGAAGTCACCGATGTAGTGGATTTTGTCATGTCTTTGGAAGAAGGGACGAAAATCATGTTGTTGATACCCGTTCAAAAAAAATATGAACGGACACTCGGACAGGAATTGAAGCTATTGTTGCAGAAAGGATATACTCGTATTTTCGACGGGAAGGAATTGAGACGAATGGAAGATGTCCTCGAAGGAGATAAAAGAACATTGAAAAAGAAAACCGAAAAATCCGATTGGAAAATCCTTATCGATAGATTGGTGGTGAAAAATGATGATGATGAAAATCGGCAACGATTAGGAGATTCCGTTCAGACGGCATTTGTGGAAAGTGAAGGTGATTGCATTATCCATCATTCGGGAAAAGAAAATTATTTTAATAATAGATTCGAATTGGATGGCATGTCATTCGATGAGCCGAGCATCCATTTATTTAATTATAACAATCCATACGGTGCATGTAAAACATGTGAGGGATATGGGAAGGTGATGGGTATTGATGAAAACAAAGTCATCCCGAATATGATCCTTTCTGTTCTGGATGATTGTGTAGCATGTTGGAGGGGAGAAAAAGGACAACATTGGAAAACCCGTTTGGTGAAAAATGCACATCATTTTGATTTTCCGATTCATCGTCCCTATAAGGATTTGACAGATGATGAAAAAGATTTGCTTTGGGATGGCAATGAATATTTCCGAGGCATCAATACCTATTTTGATGAACTGGAAGAAAAAACGTATAAAATCCAAAACCGTGTGATGTTGGCTCGTTACCGTGGGAAGACCACCTGTGGAACATGTAAGGGCGGTCGCCTCAGACCGGAAGCGAATTATGTTTATGTGGACGACCACACCATTACCGATTTGGTTCGGTTGCCTATCGATGAATTATTGGAATTCTTTAAAAAAATAAAACTCAATTCTACAGATAATGAAATTGCCCGACGTCTGATTTTGGAAGTAACCAACCGATTGGAATTCATGGTTCGGGTCGGTTTGGGTTATTTGACTTTGGATAGGATTTCTTCTACGCTTTCCGGTGGAGAAACCCAACGGATAAATCTGACCCGGACTTTGGGGAGCAACCTCACCAGTTCATTATATATTTTGGATGAACCGAGCATCGGTTTGCATCCTAGGGATACGGATCGTTTAGTCACGGTTTTGGAAAATCTTCGGGACTTGGGAAATACCGTAGTCGTAGTGGAACATGAAGAGGATATTATTAAAAATGCGGATTATCTTATCGACATGGGGCCGCTTGCGGGTATTCATGGAGGTGAAGTGGTTTTTGCAGGGGATTACGAAAAAATACATGATGATGCGGCCGACAGCCTTACGGCAAAATACATGAGTGGTCGCATGGAAATTCCCGTACCTGAAATAAGGCGGAAATTTACATCGCATATCGAAATCATCGGAGCGGCACAACATAATCTGAAGGATATCGATGTGAAAGTGCCTTTGAACACATTAATCGTTATAACCGGAATTTCCGGTTCGGGTAAAACGACTTTAGTAAAATCGATTTTATATCCGGCGTTAAAAGAACATTTAGGAGAAGCACATCCGTATGCTCCCGGAATTCATTCCGGAATAAAAGGCGATGTCAAAAAAATCACCCAACTGGAGCTAATTACGCAAAGTCCGATAGGGAAATCCTCCCGTTCCAACCCGGTGACTTATGTAAAGGCATATGATTCAATCCGGAAATTATTCAGCAATTGCCAATTGTCAAAAATAAGAGGATTCAAACCCAAACATTTTTCATTTAATGTGGAAGGAGGGCGATGTGAAACCTGCAAGGGTGATGGGGAAGTTGTCGTGGAAATGCAGTTTCTGGCAGATGTCCGTTTGACCTGTGATGAATGTGATGGCCATCGCTTCAAGCAGGATGTGCTTGAAGTCAGATACAAGGAAAAAAATATTTTCGAAGTATTGGATTTGAGTATCGAAGAGGCACTGGTGTTTTTTGAACATGAAAAAGATATTTATAAAAAAATAAAACCATTATATGATGTCGGTTTGGGGTATATTAAATTAGGGCAGTCTTCAAGTACACTTTCAGGGGGAGAGGCACAGCGGGTGAAACTAGCTTCTTTTCTTACTCGTGAAAACAGTAAGGAACATGTCTTTTTTATTTTTGATGAACCGACTACCGGTTTGCATTTTCATGATATCAGAAAATTGTTGGATGCATTGAATGCCTTGGTGGAAAAGGGACATACGGTGATGGTCGTAGAGCATAATATGGAGGTCATTAAATCGGCTGACTGGATTATTGACTTAGGACCGGAAGGAGGAAAAGACGGCGGGCATTTGGTTTTTCAGGGTTTGCCCGAAGATGCTGTGCATTGTAAGGAATCCTATACGGGAAAATACCTGAAAGAAAAATTGTGACTTTATTTTTGAATTAA
>JAHDFN010000140.1 GCA_020628145.1 Saprospiraceae bacterium
TTTAAACATACTCTTATACCCATATTGTGATGAAAAAGAATTAACCTCCTTGTTGTGCCGTCTGCCTTTTTGAAGGAGTTTCCCCACTGGATTTGATATAAACCATTTCCAATCTTTGATAATCGAACCCATGGTCAATGGAAATATCGACCAAGGAATTATTGGCCTTTATCAATAGTGTAACATCTCCATTACAAATGTTGAGGGATTTGTTGAGGAGCATTTCCTGCCAGGTATTTACGCCTGAATAATCCGGATGGATGACCAAATGTGAAAGCATATAATCTGACATAATGCCTCCCAAACCGGTTTTGTTCAGTACGGAAATGCCTACTATCTCTTCTTCTTTATGCAGCGTAAGTACATAGCCCCCTAAAGCTGTTGGGATGCCTTTTAAAGCATAATCAATTGATTTTCTGATTTTTGCCTTTTCGTTTTTATATTCGTTGGAATATTCAGCGATGAAACATACCATCCTGCCTATGAAGTTGGTGGAGGGCTGATCAAAAGGAGTGTGAAGTCTAAAGTCAAGTTTTTCCATTTTCCCAGGTATATAACGATTTAATGAATAAGGTCTCCTTATTCATAGAATGTTTTAGTTTCCTCCTCCCTAGGAAAATATGTTTAAAGGGGCTTAGACATATTTATAAGTATGTACAATAATAATCAAAAAAAGGGGGATCACCAAATCAATCGTATAATAAATCTTTGAAAATGTGACAATTGTAAAGTAGCTTTTATCACTTTTTTAAATTTCATGACTCCTCCTCGTCTGATTTCCGGAAGGTGAAACAAAGCTGCCGATAATAATGATCAAGGTACTGATTCCGACTGCCGGAAGTACCGAAGCGAATCCCAAACTCCATGCCTTGGGGAGCCATCCGAAATAAAGCCCTAGTATAATGGCTTCCCCGACCAATATGGAAATCGCACAGGCGGTAGGATTTACCTTTTTCCAATAGAAAACGGCTAGGGTTGTGGGGAAAAGGACAGCCAAGCCCGAAAAGGCCATCTTGGCAATATCGAAAATGGTATCGAAGGGTTGATACGCAATGGCCAAACCGATCAAGGCGAAAATCACTACGAATATTTTGCCCAGGGTGACTTGTTGATCCAAACCGATTTTCTTCTTAGTAAAAGGCAGGATAACATCCCGGGTCGTAATGGTACTTAATGCCAGTAATTGGGAGTCCAAGGTGGACATGAAAGCCGCCAATGCTCCTGTCATGACTAGCGTATAGAACCACTCGGGAGAGTGGGCCATCAACATTTTGGGGAGTATCTGATCTGCTTCCTTGCCTATAAGATCCGGGAAACTGAGATGCCCTAGGACACCGATAATGACAGGTAAGAGGAATAATACCGAAGGTATCAGGGCATAAAGAATAGTAGAAGTCTTGAACCCTTTCAGATCCTTGGATATGAAAAACCGCATGAATAATTGGGGGAACATAGGAACACAACAAATCCAAAGGAGGCAAAGGCTTAACCACTTTTGTGGAGTGAAATAATTACCTGCCCCCTCTCTTGAAAACAATTCGGGTTTGATATCGAAAACACGGGCATTGGCCTCTCCCAATCCACCCAGTTCTTGGGCAATGACAATGCAGGCGGCCAACATGAGTATTACCATCATGATGCCTTGTTTAACATCGGTTGATGCAACGGATTTCATCCCTCCGAGGAAAACATAGATGATAATGAAGACTGTCAATAATGATGCACCGAGGAAGTAAGGGATTTCTGTCAAATTTTCCAAAAGATAGCCGGCTCCTATCGGCTGTAGGGCCAAGTAAGGGAATGTGAACAACAACATTACGGTAAGATAGACCCATTTGAGGAAAGGACTTCCACTCATGTCACGGATCATTTCGACAGGTGTGATATATCCTTTTTCCCTACCTAGTTTCCAGGCTTTATTACCAATGAGGTAGAAAGACAAGGCGGCGAATGAAGTGCCGAAACCCATCATTGCATAATACGTGTACCCAATCCGGTAACCTTCCCCGGCGAAGCCGAGGAAAAAGAATGCTGAAAAGTTAGTGGCGATTAAGGTAAAGAAAAGGGTAACTACCCCCAAACCACGATTGGCAAGGAAATAACTTTCAGGCGTCTTGTCTTTTCCCTGTTTTCCCCATAGGCTACTCAGAAAGGTCAGGGCGATGTATGTAATGAGAATGAAATATGTCATAGCGGCTCCATGAGTTTACTTCCAATATTTTTTTGAAAACATATAAAGGAAGATGACGAACACGATTTGTAGTAGGCAAAAACGGTATATCCAAGTAGGGAAACCCCAAAGGCCCAATTGTATTTCATTATCCCATAGGAGGAAATCCTGTGAAAGAATAAAGAGGAATACGAAGCCGATGAACCATTTCCAACCTGATTTCATGGTATTGGATTGAACTTTGTTATACAAATACATGGGTTTCTTACAAACGCATGCTTTTTTAAGTAATTGATAACACAGTTGTATAGGTGACAAATGTTATTTTTGAGCGTTTAAAGATAAAGATACTCAAACTGCCCAATCAAAAGTATCAATCTGTTTTTTAAACAAATGGCTCTGGCCGCCACAGAAGCTATTCATAACCATTGCATGAAAATCTTCTCTGCAATCATATCCTTCTTTCTCTGTTTGACATCCTGTATGTCCCAAATCTATGTAGATGTTGCTGCTGTAGGAGCTAATAATGGAATGACTTGGGCAGATGCTTATGTGAAATTGGATGACGCCATCCAAGCGGCCAATGTGGGGGATGAAATCTGGGTAGCTGCCGGAATCTATGTACCCAGTGTTGTATCCGTAGCTCCTTTGTTTTTTAACGATCCCCGTTCCTATACATTCCACATCAGTAAGGATATAAAGATATATGGCGGTTTTATAGGGAATGAGACGGCTATCGGACAAAGGGACTTTAATGCCAATGTTACCGTACTGAGTGGAGAGATTGGAAGCCCAACCAGTATTTTTGACAATTCCTATCATGTCGTCTTCATTGAGCAGGTGACCAATGCGATGGTGTTGGATGGATTTACAATTAGCGGGGGTAATGCAAACAGTTCAGGTTTGGCTTTTTGTGGAGGAGGAGTTATAAACATAGGTCAAGGGGGACTTACTTCACATCCTATAATTATTAATAATATCATAGAATCGAATAGAGGTAGTTTCGGTGGTGGATTCTGTAATCTCTGTACAGATGAAACACCGGCTAATCCTATCCTTAGGTATAATACCATACGTGATAATTCTGCGGCCAATCTCGGAGGAGGGATGTATTACAGCTATATTGCCGATGTAAACCCCTACAATGTTGCCATTGAATTAACAGGGAACATTATTGATGGGAATACATGTATAGGATCGGGTGGTGGTGGTTATATTACGGTAGGAAATGCTATTACTTTGGACATGGCCATAGATAGTTGTTTGTTCATTAGGAATACGACTACTACAAGTGGTAGTGGAGCAGGACTTTCCATTATTACTTCTAGAGAAGTTGTATTGACCTCCACTGTAACGAATTCCGATTTTGCAGAGAATAATGCCACCCAGAACGGAGGAGGCTTATATTTCATATTGGATAATTTAGTGAATTTCCAATTAGATATTGCTAATTGTGGTTTTTATTCCAATGTATCTATAGATGGAGCTGGAATTTATATAGAACCGAGGACGAACACAATCAATGATGTGGAAATTCATGATTGTACTTTCTACAATAATACAGCCGACGAATATGGTGGGGGTATTGCATTCTTTACCCAAAGATGTACGTTCAATCCTCAGGTATATGATTGTGGCTTTTTCGGTAATGATGCCGGAAGTTGTGGTGGAGGGATATCGGATATATCGACATTCAATGCTGTAAACGGAGGTACTTATACCAATAATGTATTTTCCGGGAATTCCGCTTTCAGGGGAGGGGGGATGAATTTGGAAAGCCAAACCGCAACGAATAATCCGACGGTTATTAATAATACCTTTTGTGGCAATACGGTTGCTACGCAGGGTGGCGGTATTTTCAATTTCGCCCAAGGATCACCTTCTACCAGTCTTCCTAATATTATCAATTCGATTTTCTGGGGGAATACCTCGTCTATGAATTATCTGTTTTCTTCTCCTACGATATCCTATACCCTTATTGAGGGGGGAGTGCCTTCAGGTGTGACGGATGGTGGCAATAATATGGATGTGGATCCTCGCTTTACATTTCCTTTGGGAACTGATGGTATGGTAGGAACGTTGGATGATGATTGTTCGTTGAGCAAATGTTCTCCTGCTTTGGATGTAGGATTAAATTCTGCCAACCCATTGCCACAGGATATCATAGAGGAATCCAGGGTAATTAATTCTATTATAGATTTAGGAGCATATGAATTCAACCTACCTAATCCAGAACCGGTAGGGTTTGTGAGGTGATTTATTTCTTATTCGAATTCTTTCAAAAGTCCCCGAGCTTTATTATCAAAGAGAGGGTTTTCGATTTGTAATAATTTTTCTAAGATTAATTTGCTTTCTTCCATTTTGCCCAATGCCATTTCAGACATGGCAGTATAGAAATTAACATCTAATGCAAGAAGGCTTTTTCCAAAATACTTTTAAGTGTATTATTCATTACCCCAACTCATCTTTGATGGAATCGGCAGGAAATTGGACAAGCATCTGCTCTCGGTCATTTTTGGACATCAATCGCTTATATATTCCCTTTAATTCGGAAATGTGAACATTTCGAATGGTGAATTTAAGTTTTGTAATCAGATTGCTTAACTTTAAAAACCATTTTAATCCGTAATCGATTCGGACAACTCAACCGATATGCACCATGATGAACTACATCAATATTTTACTGATTTTTATTTTTCCATGTTTGCTTACTGCCCAGAATGATTCTGTCGGTTTTCCCGAATTATATAAGGAGAATTATGTTTATCTCAATGATTTACATAAAGCCAATTTTCATTTGGAAAAAAGTTTTGAATTATCCAAGCAGAAAAAATCTGTTCATGGAATGGTGAATGGAGGTATCGCTTTGGCGGATAATTATATTGCTATAGGTAGGTATGGAAAAGCATTGAAATATTTTCAAAGTGTATTGGATGTCGTTCTTCAGGAATTTAATGAAAAACATCCGATGGCTGAAAGAGTGCATTTGGGAATGGCTGATACATACTTCAAGTTGAGTCAGTATGATAATGCTTTATCTAGCTTGGATAAATATTCAGTAATTAATCCAAAGGTGAATGCAAGGAATATTTATAATGTTGTAAATGCAAAAGTGCTGGAAGGAAATGCTTGGAAAGGGAAAGGGGATTTTGTAAAAGCTCGTACTTATTACAATAAAGCCTTGGAGATTATACGCTCGGATAAATCCGGAAACCCAATTGGTAGAAAAAGACATGTGGAGATACTTATCGAGTTGGCGAAGCTTGAAGGAAAAGCGAACAAGGAAAAATCATTGGAATATTTAAGGAGCGGGGTAGCCATCCTCTTGGCCGATGATTCGTATCAGTTAGGTAATCCTATTGATGTGGAGGGAAGCAATAACGGATCTGTTACACTTGCGAAATGTCTGTTTTATGCTTCGGAAACATTAATAAGTAAAAAAGAAAAAAGATACTTGGAATTGGCAGCCAATCTTTTGGATGACGTTGATTTTATCTTTGATGGATTTTATCGTGATTTTGATTTTAAATCCATTGGGGATTTGAGAAAGAGGAATTATTCTGTTTTGGAAAACGGATTTATTTCTGCTTTGGATTTATACGACTTGACGAAAGAAGAAAAATATTTGGAAAAGGCTTTTTATTATATGGAAAAATCGAAAAGCCTTTTTTTGTTGCAGGGGATACGGGAAGAAAAAATAACGAATATTGCCGGAGTGCCTCAAGAATTGATTGTGCAGGAAAAAGACACAAGGAATCTTTTGGGAAAAATAGAGTCGAAATTAAAAAGGTTGTCCGAAGAAAATAATTCGAACGAGATTACTGAATTAAGGAATGAAAAATACGAACTGAAAAAACAACAGGAAGACTTATTGGAAAAATATAAAAAAGAATATCCGGATTATTTTAGAAATAAATATGATTATCGATTAATAGATATTTCTAATTTAAAAAGTAAAATTAATGCAGATGATATCTGGTTGCAATATTTTTGGAAAAAAGATGCTGTGGCAATATTCTTAATCGATAGGAATGGCTGTTTCGTTTTTAGAGAATCGAATGAAAATATATCGGAAATACTTAACGAGGTTGTAGCCGGATTGGGGAAGGGGAAATCTTCTGAAAAGGAGATTAAAGGGAAATTGGAAAAACTTTCAGATGTTTTATTGCCTAAGCAGTTAAAAGATATAATCCCTAATAAAAAAAGGCTGGTTATTATACCCGACGGCCCCTTGGACTTTTTACCATTTGAAGCCCTTGTGCAGGAAGGAAATTACTTGTTGGAAAAAATAAACATATCCTATGGGCATTCTGCAACATCATTAATTGAACAAATAGGAAAGCCTGTTTCTGGAAATGGAAAAGGATTGGCTGCATTTGCAGCAGAGTATGATAAGGGATTGGATGTTGATGCTGAAAAAGATGAATTTGTCACCGGTTTACTACGTGACGGTTTGTATGATTTGCCGGGGGCAAAATCGGAGGTCGAAAAAATTACCGAAATTACAGGTGGCGATTCTTATATTGGCCAGGAAGGCACATTAAAAAGATTTATTGCCGCCGCCCCCCGTTATAAAATATTGCACTTGGCAATGCATTCCCATTTAAATGAAAAAAATCCGCTTTTTTCATCCTTGCTTTTTACAAAAACGGATTCTTTAGAAGAAAACAGATTGACGGCAACCGATATTTATAATTTGGAATTGGATGCGGATATGGTAGTACTCAGTGCTTGCAATACGGGGAGCGGTCGTTTCGAAAGAGGAGAGGGAATAATCAGCCTTTCCAGAGCCTTTTCTTATGCCGGAGTCCATTCCAATGTAATGAGCCTTTGGAAAGTGCCGGATGTTTCTACATCCGAAATCATGACATCTTTTTATAATCATCTGAAATCGGGTGTTTCAAAAGACGAAGCATTGCGAAAAGCCAAACTGCATTTTTTGGAAAATACGGACATCTCCGAAACCCGTCATCCTTTTTATTGGGCAGGTTTTGTCCTTTCTGGTGATCCGAAACCGATTAATGATTCATTCAATAGGGGAGGTGTACCCTATTTGTGGGTAATCGTTATTTCAATATTGGCCATAATGGCCGCCTTTTTCTTTTTCAGAAAAAAATAAAAAAACAAAGGCTCTGAAAATATTTTCAGAGCCTTTGTTGGATTTCCATATTCCGAAAGGATTAAAGGAAGTCCACCTTGCCCGAATCCAGATTGTAATAAGCAGGAACGATTTTTACAGTTCCCTTATTTACGGCATTTCTGATGATGTCAGAACGGCCCATCAATTCCGAAGCGGTCAACTCTGCATTTTTCTTCACCACATCATTTACTGCTGCACCATCGCCACAGGCACTCATGGCCGGTGTGATATGGGACAATAGGTGGTTGATGTTGTATCCATTGTCACCTCCTTGCATAGCGGCGGTAACTGCTCCACAACTCTGATGCCCTAGAACGACAATTACGGAAGAACCGCAATGTGCAACAGCATATTCGACACTGGCCATAGATGAACTGTTGGCTACATTTCCAGCGACCCTTACTACAAATAATTCGCCCAATCCGGCATCGAATGCCAATTCAGGAACTACACGGCTATCTGCACAACTCAAAATAATGGCATAAGGAGCTTGTCCTGAAACCAAGGCATCCCTTCTGGAACTGTCTTGTAATTTACCATCGAGTTTGTCGGTTACGAATCTTGCATTTCCGTCTTTCAATCTTTGAATGATATCTTCAATACTCATGTTTAGGATAATTTCTTATGGTTAAATGAATTTGTCCACGAAAGTAATAAATATATTTTCAATAGAATAGTTGAATGGAAATTGAAATTTTTTCTAATATTTTTTTAGAATGGATTTGAGGGCCTGTAAATGGAAATCCCCATGATTTTGATTGCCATTAACAATTTCGGATTCCAATTCTTCATGTAAATAGGGTAGGGCGTGGAAAGGTACACCCGGGTAGGCATGATGTTCCGCATGGTAAGGCATATTCCACATCATCAGTTTCAAAAATCTGTTGGCTCTTATGCTTCTTGTTTTTTCAAAGATATTACCCTCATGGGGCAATCCATTATGTTCCATGATAGTATAAGCGGCAACGAAACAATGTGAAATGACCTGACCGATGAATATGCCGATGAATCCGAAGTCATGGACGAATAGGCAATAAAGAAGAAAAGCATAGGGTAATAGAACAGCCCAGCTTTCCAACATTATCCTGCTTCTCATCTTAGGCCTGACAAAAGGATAAATATTCTTGCGTAACGGCTCCGGCATTCCGAAGGCTCCCGCAATCAACATCATCAGTTTAAAACCAAGCAAGGGAAACCCTGTTATCCAACCCATATACATCGGAAGATTACGAATGACTTCAGGGGCGGGCTTTTCGCCCAATGATATTTCAGGATCCTTACCGGGAATATGGGTGTATCTATGGTGGGTGAAATGTAATTCCCTGAAAAGGCCGGGAGGGTACATATGGGCAACACCGGCTAAAAAACCGCAGATGTTTGTGAGTAGGGGAGATTTGAATGCAGTGTTATGTATGATTTCATGTTCTGCGGCAAACATACTGCAACCTACCAGCCCGAAGATGAGTAGTGAAAGCATAAAAAGAATCCAACTTCCCGACCAGGTGTGGTAAACCCAGAAGGAAGAACCCAAGAATGCAAGATAAAGGAAAATGAATCTGAATAAGCTTGGATGGTCTTTCCTTTCCATCAAGGATTTTAAAGTATCAAAAGGAATTTTGGGACTTTCGTGAAAATGTTCATTCATCAGTTCGGAAGGTATCGGCCTTTATTTGAATTCGACGCCCAATTTAATCAATAATCGGTTAATGAGGATATCATATTTTGTATGGACTTCATTGCCGAGGTGATCGAAAAAAGATTCCTCGCCTTTGGTTTTTTGCATATAATGCCCGAAGGATAAAAGGAATTTCCTCCTTTTTCTTGAAGCAAAATGAAAACCTCCTCCGTATTGTGTATTGATGCCGCCGAAGTGTTGGCGTTCCATTCCTTCTTCCAGTTCTACACTGGGAAGACCATATCCCAACCGACCGAAAACAAATAATCGGGGTTTGGAACGGGTAAGATATAGGCGGCCATAGCCGAAAAAAGAAAGGAACTGGGCATTGAAAGTAAAACCGGCTACCCGTGCTTCGTTGGCTTCTACTCCCATTCCTCCTCCGATATTGAAATAAGGTTTGAGCCGTTTTCCGAAAATAAACTCCAAGTGGCCGGAGAACCTGCGATCGTCCTTGTCGAAAACACCGATGGTATTAAAGGAGAGGGCGGTGTGCATGAACGTACCACTGGTCTTGAAAAATTTCCTATTATCAAAGATGATGGCATTATCAGCATCATAATACCGTTTGGCAGAAGCCCTGAAAAAATAAGCGGTATCACCCTCTATGGTTTTTAGAATGGTCATTCCACTATCATCCTTGCCGAGTAAATCCCCCACATATGCGGCACCATCCCGCATATAGACGAGAATCCTATCGGAGTTTTTCTGCCCCGATAGGATTCCTGTAAAAAATAAACATAGAAAGGATAATAGAATCCTGTTCATTAGAAATCTATATTGCTCCTCAAATCCATGCCCTGGCTACTTGAAGTTCCGAATTGGGATAAGCCATTAGGACCGGCAATGAAAACGATCTCATTATTATTAGGATCTGCAATAATATCATATGCCTCTATATTGGGGTATGTCTGCATCCATTGTGGATCTCGTGGGTTGCTGACATCGAAGACAGAAAGTCCGTTAGTGCCTTCTCCTACATATAAAAGTCCGTCGATTACAGACATTCCGTATGGACTCTTCATTTCGATTTCCTGAATTTCCTTCGTCGTTTCAAGTAATTCAATATCGATGACAACCAAAGCATTGGTTTGACCCGGACATTCTGAAAAATCGCCTGTTCTCAAGGTTACATAGGCAACATTGCCGTAAGGCAGGACAGGATCACAGGACGTAGCATGATCGAATTCGAAAACCTCTTCCGGTTGCTGTGGAGCAGACAAGGCGTAAATGGACATGGATGAACGGGAGCCTACAAATAAATGATTCGCATAGGGGAAAACCGTTTCCATCCCTTCTTTTACATTTTCATATCTGTTGAAATCGGTAGAGAAGGAATTGTCATTGATGGTAATCATATTCTGATTACTGATTACATATACGTAATCGCCTAATTTTGTAACCCTGTTGACCGTTCCACTTTGGGAAGAACTGTTGCCGGCAAAAGAGGCCGGAACGGCAGACTTGGGAATCGTGTTTTTTGCATAGTCGATATACACGATTTGATTATTGACGATTTCATTATAGAAGTCGTCGTTTTCATCCAGGGTAGTGGTTTTTTCTTCATAACTGAAACCGATAAGGGTTTCTCCCTGATCATTTATGAATGCATCCTGAATGGCGAATTCGGCCCTGTCCTGAATGACCACCTGATTCGGATTAGCGATATCTACCTTTACCACATCGTATAGACTTTCGGCATAAAGGAAGTTGCCTTCAACAAAATATTCCCTGTTGCCGGGCAATTGGATGAAACTTGTGGCAACGGGATTATTCCTGTCCGTATTATCTATCACATGTATGCCTTCGCCCTCTTCCCCGATAAGGATATAGTCATCGGCAATATAGATTTTTCCCGGATTATCGATAGCTCTGGGAGCTTGGTTGGGTTCTAGTGTCCGGTAGGCTTCAAGGTCGCCATATATGGCCGTAGCTTCTTGATAGGTTACTTCAACCAAACCCGAATCCTTTGTACAGGAAAAAATGGAAATGATGAAAAGTGTGGATAGGAAAATGTAAAGTGTTTTTTTCATGGTAGATAATTTAACAACTTAAGAATTTTGAATAAAACTGATAAGAATGTCGTTTTGTTGCTGAGCCCTTGCCCGTTAATATTCAATATACATACATTCTGACCATAGACGCAAAATGCGGATTGCATTTAACGCTATTTTAAACGCTTTTGTCCAGTTTGATTTTAGCCTTCTTACGTTCAGATTTACGTAACTGCATAAGAATGAAATTTAAAATGTGATGAAATAAAAAAAGCCCCATCCGGAAGGATAGAGCTTGTATTACCTATGTAGTAGATCATACTACCGGATTATTTTAAGATGAAAATTATAGGAAATCATATAGGTTAAGGACTGCTTACTCCATCTTAATAGATACAACTTTAGCGAGTCCAAGAGAAAAGACTTATCTTACAGTAGAATTGAAATGTGGTAAAGGAGCGTAGATTAAAGTAGAGATTGTTCAGTAGAAATAAAAAAGCCGCTGCAAATCATTGATTCACAACGGCTTTATTATTCTTCCTGTACCCGGAGTGGGACTTGAACCCACACGGCCTCAACGGCCACAGGATTTTAAGTCCTGCGTGTCTACCAATTCCACCATCCGGGCGGAAAGAAAAAACCCTCATTAGAGGGCTTCCTTAGAGCGAAAGACGGGATTCGAACCCGCGACCCCGACCTTGGCAAGGTCGTGCT
>JAHDFN010000141.1 GCA_020628145.1 Saprospiraceae bacterium
CACCTCGTTTACACCGAGGGGGTCGGGAGTTCGAGTCTCTCATCGCCCACAAAACCTTACAGATTAATTCTGTAAGGTTTTTTTTATCTTATGGTTGCAAGCCACGAACTTGTTTAAAATCATAATTTAATAATCTTACCGTATCCCTTCATTTCTCCTTTTTTAATCTGTAGGAAATAAACCCCGGAAGGGAAATTCCTCATATCGATTTTATGAATTTCAGTATTTATTTCTTGAAATAGGAAAACCCTTCCTCTAACATCCGACATTTTTAATTCATAAGAAGACAAACCGTCATCTTCCATTTCCAATGTCAATTCCATGACCACAGGGTTGGGATAGGTATTGAATGAAATCCCATTCAAATTATTGATACTGTTGATGCAGGATGTTTCAGTATTCGGTACATCGGCAAAGGAGGATTCCGTTAAATCGCAAATAGTTTTCACCCCCAGCTCATATTCCGTACACCCTATCAGTCCTGTCAAGGATGCATCCGAAGATGTGGTGTTAGTTGTCGACCAGTTTACAGTGCCGGCTTCCTTATACCTTACTTCATATCCTATGGCATCATCCATATCATTCCAATCCAATAAAACGGACGTTTCCGTGACATCGGTTATCGTAATACCGGTTGGCATACCACAAGGAGGGCATACGGTGGTCAACATATTCAATATTGAATAATTAGAAACCCCCGTATCGCAAACCGACCTAAGCTGGTACTCATAATCGGCACATGGATTCAGGTTGGATAATACCGCATCAGGAGAAGTTATAAACTCCACCATCCATTCCATTGTTCCACTCTCCCTGTATCTTAGTTCGTAAGATGTGGCTCCGGAGATATTATCCCAAGCGAAAGTGGCGTTAGTTTCTGTCGTATTTGATATTGTAATATTAGTTGGTGTTCCGCAATCCACAGCAATATTGTTGATGATATTGACACAATAATCTTCCACTTCTCCAAAATCATAATCCTCAACACATAATTCGGGATTTAAATCAAACCTCATCGCTACTCTCATCCTTGTAGGACCATCCAAAGCCTCTTCGGGAATGACCAGCATAAAGGATACCACAGCATCGGTAGGTGCTGTAGAAGCATAAACCGTTTCATTAGGATCGTTGAAATCCCCATCATGATTATAGTCAATCCAAACGACATACCGCTCACCATATTCAAAACCGTCGAACCCGGGTGTAAGTGACATATTATAAACTTGACCTGTTGTCAAATCCGTTGCCATACCTGTATAATCTCCATAACCGCCATCATTTCCGGAGTTGTTCGAAAGGGTATTCAGGGTGACTGTTTCTATCCATTCAAAATCGGATTGTTCGGCATTTGAAGGGCAATAGGCATTATCGATACATGCTCCGCATCCGGTTGTCGTAAAGGAATAGCCTTCGGTAAATCCCGTATTCACTCCTCCTGCACAATTGGTCTGTATTTGTATTTCATAACCGGTACAAGGTTCCAAATTGGCTAAAACCATAGAGGTACCGTTAATATTCATTTCCATCCAAGTTATAGATGAAGATTCCTTGTATCTGACATCATAACTTGTCGCCGCTAAAACCGATGTCCAATTGATCCCCGCTCCATTATCTGTTATATTTAGAATATTGAGGCTTGAAGGCGGTTCGCAACAGCCATCGGTTTGAAAGGTCAGGCTATTGGACCAATCAGTCGATTCGGTATCACAAATGGCCATTGCCTGGAATTCATATTCGGCACAAGGCATCAGTCCTGTTAAGGTAACCGGTGACGTCTGGTTATTTAAGACCGTCCAAGCACCTGATCCTGCCACCTGATAACGGATGTCCGTCTGTGTGGTTTCTTCTCCGACATTCCAAGAGATATCCACATTGGTATCCGTTAAATTGGCCTCATTAATACCATACGGGGTGAAACAACCTCCGGGATCACAAGTGTTCACTAATTCATTAATTGAATTGGCTACATTCAATCGACCTCCTGTAACGGTAATTCCATTTAGAGAGGCATTCGGATCCACACCGTCTAAAATATGGTTTTTCACTTTTAATGCCGCAGCAGCAGGATCGGCTTTTGCGAAGGCTGAAAAACTTGGACAAGGTGCTGCATACAAAAGTGCAACTGCTCCAGTCACATGTGGTGTTGCTCCGGATGTTCCTCCAAAACCACCGTAGGTATCTCCTTGGTCGGTCGTCCATGTTCTTTCTCCAAATGCTCCTAAATCAATAGTTGTAAGGCCATATCCCGCACCGTTTACCTTTACATCATTATCATTCATGTTGGTGACGGAAATCAAAAAATCACTTGGACAACCTGTTGGCAAATCTCCTACTACGTCTATATTGAATTCTGCATTGGCTGTCGCTCCACAACTTATAATGCCTTCTGCTCCCATCGTGTCGTAGAAACCACACCAAAGAGGAGCATCTGCGGGTTGTCCTTGGTCAAGTCCCCAAGAAGCATTGGTCGAAACTACGAATGAGCCTTCTGCTCCTCCCGTGCTATTATATATCTGCCTTTCTGCATAGCAATATGCATAAGCAGAAAGAGCCTGGGCTTCGTCTCCTCCTCCCTGAATAATCATTAGTTTCACATCCCAATTGACACCTGCCACACCGATACCGTTATTCCCTTTGGCTCCTACGATTCCTGCAACGGGTGTACCATGCCAGCCACCGGTAAAATCATCATTTCCACTATCGGCATCCCATCCAACCACATCATCTACATACCCATTATTATCATCATCGATACCATTGTCGGGTATTTCATCATGGTTGATCCAAAGATTATCTCCGAAATCGCTATGATTCCAATCCAAGCCATCATCTATGACGGCAGCTACTATTGTATCTCCTAATGCGGTAATGCCACCGGTAGCCACGTCCCAAGCCAAATCCATATCAATATCCGCACCTGCCGTTCCTCCTGATTGCCCCGTATTGATATATTGCCATTGGTTATCAAATTGGGGATCGTTGGGCGTCGTTCTATATGTAATGATGTGGTTGTATTGGACTGCTTCTATTAGCGGATCTTTTTTCAATATTTCCAAGAAACGATTTTCATGGATGGCTACATGATCGAATGCCACCCGGTACATATTGAAGTGCGGTGAAATTTTTTTTGTCAGCCGCAGACGGGTCCTTTCTCCTTCAAACATTTGATAACGATGAAGAACGTCTTTTATCTGATAATCCGTTTTAATCAGGAACTCTCCTAATTTGTGATCCAACGTTTGGCCAGATACAGGAATACATATTGCAATCAGGAAAAAAACACTTAATAAAAAACAAGGGTAGAATTTCATTTCTTTTGTTTGTGTGATACAGGGATGGTCCAATGGGTTGTCAGCATAACATACCTTGACAAATATAACCATATCGACATTGCAGATAAAGGGCTTCCTGACAAAAAAATGTCCCATAGCAAACCTTTATCTATATTAATGCCGTCTAAACGATAAAATCAGTATCATGAAAAAACTACCATTGTACTTTTCTCTTATTATTTGTCTGATTCTAGTTATGTATTCGTGCAAAGATTCCAATAATGATTGTCAGATGGAATCAGCATGTAGCCTTCCTGCCGCTCCAGGAGATTGTGATGGTGCATTTGAAAAATTCTACTACGACCCTACAGATGGAAATTGCAAAACTTTCTTGTGGGGAGGCTGTGGTGAATATCCGTTTGATACATTGGAAGATTGCGAAGCCGGATGTAATTGTGAATAAATACTCGGATATTATTTTGGAGATAGTTCCATGTATTTCCCATTTTGGAAAGTAAAGGTTTTTATTTCATTCAAGGTAATCAGTTTATCCTGTTCATAATCCCAAGTAGTTCCGGTTTTATGGGTTTTGACATCGTAGTATCCATTAGGTTTTTTTATCCATTCGATTGAAGTCTCATTTTCGTAGCAAGGCATTAGGGAATCATCGTTGTTGTCCAAATCACATGCTCCCGAATTATCTGTTTCAGTCGTCACCAGCAAAATGTTTTCCAAATTGTTATTTAAGGAATAAAAATTATCAGCAGACCAACTGATACCCATGTGCAAATCAGCCAAACCGGCAACAACGGCATAGTCATCCGAAGCGATAGGAATGATTTTGATATCGGGAGCGATACCATAGGTGCCGGCCAAATCGAAATAAGTGGGAGAGCCTAATTTCCATTTTCCGTCTTCCTGTTTCAATAAGGCTCCGGATAAAATCGGAGCACATACACGACATTCGAAATTTTCGGAAGGGAGTAGTTTGAAATAAGCTAAATGACGACCATCACCAACCAGAACCGTTTTTTCAAATCGAGCGATGATTTCGGTATCATCAAAAAGAACAGAAGCTCTTTTTTTGAGCCGTTTGGGTAAATTTATCCAATCCACAACGGAAGCCTTTCTTGTATCACTATAATTTTTATAAATCGTTTTAAGGATAGTCCGTCCAGTTGTATCTGTTATGGTTTCCCCCATAAATGCAGGAACGTTCGGTTTATCTATGACGACATCTCTAACTGCATCCTCTACATCATTGTTTTTTTCAAAATCACAACCCGGGGATAACATCATAATAAAGCCGAAAATCAGATACGGAATATTTTTCATGGTCTTTGGTTTTCGTTTTAGCGGACTAATCCGCCGGTCAAGCGGATCAATTCTATTTCGGTATTTTTCAAATTGTATAGCGCATTCAATCGGGCTTGGGATGCATTGACATATGCCAACTGAACCGTTCTATAATCAAAGGAAGAAATTTGTCCTGCCCTGAACCTTGCTTCGGATATTCCCATATTTTCCCGAGCATTGGCAATTAGCTTTTCGGTGAGCCGCAATAAATCGATTTGATTATTATAATTATCCAAAGTCAGTCTTAACTGTGAAGAAAGACCCTGTTTCAGATCCTGAATATTCAAATCGGCAATTTCTTCTTCTATCTTGGCATTTTCAACATTTCTTCTTCTTGCTCCCGCATCAAATAAATTATACGTCAGGTTCAAATTCAGGTAGTAATTGAAATTACTACTAAAGTCCGCCCCATAGAGTTCATTTGTAATCGGGTTGCTACCACTCTGCCAATAACCTGTCCCTCCTAGGGCGACTCCAGTTCCCAAACCGACGACAGGAGATCTATCGGCTTTGAGTAATTCTGTGTTGATTTTGCTAAGTTGTTGGGAAATATAAAGTTGTTTCAGATTTTTATTTTTGGAAAACATCTTTTTTTCCAAATCGGAAAATTGATATCTCACAAAATCTTCATCCAATTTATCCTTAGGTTCGTATGTGATATTCATATCGTCAATACCCATTGAGAGTTTCAGATTCAAAAGGGTGTTTTCATAGGTATTTTTCTGGATGAGCAATGTGGTGGAATCATTTAGAAAAGCATCCGAGCTTTGAAGGATTTCAAATTTCCCGGCTTGTCCGAATTCCTGTCTTACTTGCTGGTATTGGATTCTTTCCTTAGACAAATTCAGGACTTCTTCAAGGGTTTCCAGTTGTTTTTTCTGAATTACGGCCTGATAGTAGGCGACCATGATTGCACGGATATTATTTTCTATCGCCAGTCCTACATTGCTTTGGGTCTGGTATTCCAGTTCCTCAAGTCTTTTTTTATTGATTTTATATTTGAAACCATCGAAAAGGACCCATTGGCCATCTATGCTAGGAGTGAGCCCACTATTGAAAGTACTGATTCTTGGATTGAACGAGGCCGGGTTATTTGACCAATTGAACCTATTGCCGAATCCCAAATTGAAATCCACTGTTGGATACCGACCGGTGTTTTTCCAAGTATTATTGTTTTTAGCAACTTCTACTTGTTTTTTGGCGATTCGAATCTGAAAATTATTATCCAATCCGATTTCTATGGCTTCGGAAAGGGTGATGCTTTTTTCCTGAGCTTCCAAGCCCGTTGTCGCTAGCAGAACCAGTAAGATGACACCTAAGGTGTATTTATATTTTTTCATTATAATCCTATTCATTTGCTAGCCGAATTTCATCTTATAAATGGTCAATAAAATCAAAATACCGAATAAAGCAGAAAATATACTGAAAATCCAGTGACGTTTTCCCTGATAGTGCGGTTCAACAACATTATAGGCGGGTGCTTCCTGTCCCATCATTACCGTAATCCCCCAAACCATCAACCATTTTATCCTATTCATAATAACTATAAGGGCAGGCAAAAGGAGTAATATGATAACCGTAATGATCATCAGACCGAAGGCTACCGAAATGGCCATCGGAATAAGGAATTGTGCTTGTGTGCTTTTTTCAAAAAGCAGGGGAAGTAATCCGGCCACTGTTGTAATGGATGTCAAGACAATCGGTCTGAAACGACTGATGCTTGCTTTGTAAGTCGCATCTTCCTGAGTTTCTCCATCGGCAATTAAATCATTGTATTTGGCCACATAGACCAAAGCATCATTGACGAGTATTCCGATAAGGGCGATAATACCCAAAGTCGATAAGATACTTATCGGTTTATCCATGATATAGTGTCCGGCAACAACGCCGGCAAACGAGAAAGGAATCAGCAGGAACACCAAAGCCGATTGACTCACGGATCTGAAAACGACTGCTATACAAAGGAACATCAGAAAGAAAATAATCGGCATGACCTGATTGACGGATTTCTGCATTTTCAGTTGTTCTTCCTTTTGACCTCCGTAATCTACGGAAACACTTGGATATTTAGCTAGAATTTCCGGCAACATCAATTCGTTGACCTTACGATTGGCATCAGATACACTCACATTGTCATCCGACACATCGGATGTTACCCGGATAACCCGCTTACCATTAAGGTGACGAATATTGACGATACCTCTTTCAATATTGAATTTTGCAATATCTGATAATACGTAATCCCGTCCATCGGCAAAACGTACCCGCATACTTTTCAACTTATCCAAACTGGAACGGTCGTTGTTTTCATAGCGAACCCAAACTTTTACTTCATCCCGTCCTTTCTGTAGCCGTTGAACCTCATTACCGAAAAACCCTTGACGAACCTGGCTGATCACATCATTCAGGTTCAACCCTAGGAATTGTGCTTTGTCATTTAATTCGATATTAACTTCCCTCAATCCTTCCTGATTGTCATCAGTAACATCTTTGAAATCCGTATCTGATTCGATTTTGTATTTGAGTTCCTCGACAGCTTTTGTTAGTTCTTCCTTATCAGCACTCAAAAGGGAAACATCAATAGCGATTCCAAATACGGAAACATTCTGCATGGAGAACGTTTCAACATTGGGAATATCTCCTACGATTTCTTTCACCCTTTGGGAAATTTCTCTTTCGGAAATCCGGTTGCCCCTTCGTTCCGCATCCACTAGTTTTATGGTTAGCTTACCTTCATATGTCGTTGGCCCTATGGTTTTCTGGACGAATTCTATCAGATCATATTCATTATTATAAAGTTTAGGGGAAAGTTCCTTATTGACTTCCCAAGCAGCTTCTTCAATTTTTGACAAATGACTTTCCGTAATGGCTTCGGCAGTACCCGCAGGCATTTTCAGTGTTGCCGTTACGGCATCAAAGGGAATCTGTGGAAAAAAAGTACCTTTCACATATCCACCGGTGAATGCCGCAGCCGAAAGAATCAGACATGCAATAAGCACCAATAGCATGGAAAGGGCGGTAAAGAAATTCAGGGTAACCAATTTGAGGATAGGAGCATAAATCTTATCTCTAATCAAAAAAAGGAAACCATCCAGCGCCCGAGAAACTATATTTTTTTTCAAGCCTTTCTGCAATGCTTTCGAGTGGGCAACGTGTGCCGGAAGTATCAATGCTCCTTCTATTAATGAAAACAGTAGTGATAAAATCACAATCACCGCCATTGAACGGAAAAAACTACCGACATTCCCATCCAAAAAGAAAAAGCAACTAAAGGCAATAATCGTCGTGATGATTGCCGCAGTTACTGCCGGCAATACACTCATCGTACCTTTGATGGCAGCTTCACTCCTTTCCATTCCGCTTTCATACATCTGATAGATGTTCTCGGAAATGACGATTCCGTCATCTACGAGAATCCCGATGACAAGTATCATCCCGAAAAGGGAAATAATATTGATGGTCTGGCCAACGATTGGAGCAAATATAAACATACCGGCAAATGAAATAGGAATGGCAATTGCAACCCAGAATGCCAACCTCCAATTGAGGAACATGGCCAATAAAACCAAAACGATTAAAAAGCCTATCAAACCATTATTGACCAGTAAACCAATCCGCTGATTCAGGGAAACAGAGCTGTCCCTCAGTAGGGTAGTATTGAAGGTTTTGTTTTCCGGATTGGCATCATATGCCTTGAAATACCCCTTAACATTATCACAAATCGTTAGGACGTCCTCTGCCTTGGTATGGAAGACATTGACGATGACGGTTTTTTCACTATTTATAAATTCCCTATTAGGGCTATCGGACCATTTATCAGAAATACGGGCAACATCCTCCAAGCGGATAATACTCCCCGTAGGACCTGCCCTAACGACAATACTTCTTAATTCTTCGGCATTGTACTTTTTATTTTCAGCTCGGATAAGTAATTCTTCCTCAACACCTTTTATCGTTCCTCCTGTCGTTATCAAATTTGAATTTCTAACAGCAGAAGCTGCTTCGGCAAACGTCATGTTGTACTTGCGTAAGGCATCCTCCTTGAAGGCAATTTCAATTTCTTCGTCAGGAAAACCACCTATGGTAATATTCGTTATTCCGGCAACAGCCCTGAGATCGTCTTCTATTCTCCTAGACTCTTCCTTAAGCGTTTTCAAATCTACATTTCCACTTATTCCGAATGAAATTGCGAAGTCCGTACTCTCTGCAACGAATACCGTTGCCGGTTCCATACCCGCCGGAAAGGAACTGATAGCATCAACAGCATTTCTGACATCCTGAATAACATCATTGGCATCATAACCTCTCAATACCTTTACCGTGACAGTACCGATATTTTCCTGCGAACCAGAAGTGATTTTTTCTATTCCTTCAAGGCCTTTCAGTTTTTCTTCGATTTTGAGGACTATCCCTTCTTCGATTTCTTCCGGAGATGAACCGGGGTATGCGGCCTGAATCCTAATGACATCATCCGGTGTTTCGGGAAAGAATGTGGATTTCATCATTGAAAGGCCGAATATTCCTCCCATGAGAATCGTGAACATAAGAAGATTCCCTGCTATCGGATATTTTATGAAGTATGCTATTATTCCTTTCATTCCGATGGGATTATTTTACAGGAATTACTTTGGTTCCTACATCCGAAGGATCGACATTGTCCAAAGCCATAAAAGTCCTATCAGGTAAACCGCTAATCCATGCTTCCCCACCTTCGGTTTTGATCAACTGGACGGATTTCAGTTTGACCCAATCGTCCTCCACTACCAAAACCTTGTTACGCTCTATCAGCAGATGGTTTGGAATGGTTGTAACCGCACGACCTGTATTCCCTTCCAGAATAGCCCTAAGATATTGCCCTTCCCTCAAACCAGCCCCCTGTAGAGTGATATAAACCGTAGCAGTCTGTGTGTTGGGATCTATCAAATCACCAATACGATTAATCTTCCCCATCCAAGATTTCCCGGTATCATCAGAAACGACTTTGACCTTACGTCCTTGCCTGACAGATTTCAGGTCGGAAACAGGTACGGCTGCTTCCAATTCATATTCAGAGGTATTCATTATAGTACCTAGAGAAACCCCTGCCCTAAGGTAGCCACTTTCGCCAATCAAAACACTGGTAATTATCCCATCAAAGGGAGCAAGTACCCGATACTTGGTCAACCTGACTTCCTGGCTTTTGATATCATAATATTGGGAATGCAATCCTTGCAATGAGACATAATATTCTTCCCTGTCCGATAATGGTTTTGGAAGAGGAAAAATGCTTCTTTCCGGGTCCAACCTGTCCCAATAGCTTTTCCAATTAGCATAGCTACTAGGCATATCTATTTTCATGTCGGGAAGCATTTTGGTAATTGCGGTGTGAAGTTGTGCTCTTTTAGCTTTCAGTGCCAAACGGGCTTCTGCATCATCTACTTCGAAAACCACCTCATCCTTATTGTAGCGAGTTCCTATTTTGAATCGTTTCGACATGGGTTTCATCAAACCGGGTACTTCGGCAACCAAATCTGTTTTATCATATGCCCTCAATCTTCCCTGTACGGAAAACCCGGTTTCCATTTTCCGGTTTTTTATTTCCATTACCTTAACTTCCTTGATCGACGAAGTACTATCCCTATTCGGCGATTCTATAGTTTGAGGTTCTTTTTCCAAAACATCTTCCTCTTGCCCGGTCATCGTACGGACATTATTCAAAATCATAACAGATAATCCTAAAATCATTAAAGCAACAAGGAGAGTCACTATGGTTGCAATGATACGTTTCAGATTCATGGTTGGCATGTTGGTTTTAATTAGGACAAATTCTTGGTGTATTTGTTTGCTGATACTTGAATCTGATGTAAAGATGGTTTAAAATCGTCGGATTGGAGAATTCTATCATTCTGAAAATGAAAAGCACCTTTGGAAAACTCCAAAGGTGCTTCATCTCCTGCCCCGCCCGGATTATCTCCGAGCGGATTGTTTATCTTTATGCTTCTTCAGTTGCCGCTTAAGTGAATCAATTGAAAAGTCAATTGAAGCTTCAAAAGTCTTTTGTGTTTCTTTGGCAATCAGGGTATTTCCGGGGACATTAATCCGGATTTCGGCGATCTTATCTTTGATCTGCCCCGAGTTCTCCAATTTAAGAGCCACTTCCGCACTAATAATACGGTCGTAGAATTGATCCAGTTTTGGTAATCGTTGTTCAATAAAGGTTCTCAATTTGGAATCTGCATTGAAGCCTATCGCTTGTGTCTTAATTTTCATAAAGCTAAGGTTGTTTGATTAATAAATAGGAATTTCAAGCATGTGTCGTTTAGGCAGGAGATCAAACAAATTCACATGTTTTGCGACTTTAGGTAAATGTAATTTTTTATATCATCATTATCAATCATTACAGATAAAAATTTTAAAAAAATCCAAAAAACCATCTACACAATAAACAACAACTCTCTTAAAAAGATTCTGAAAACATTGATTTTTTTTGAAAAATCAATGTTTTTCTTCATCGTTATTCTTGGCCTTTGGATGAGCCTGTTTGTAAACTTCCCTAAGCCTTTCTATAGAATTATGAACATAAATCTGGGTTGCGGAAAGATTTGAATGCCCTAATAGTTCCTTAACGGCATTCAAATCTGCTCCACGATTTGAAAGATGGGTCGCAAAGGTATGTCTAAGTGTATGAGGACTCCGCCTAAGGTTTGTAGTTACTTTTGTAAGATATTTTTTGACAACATTATAAACTAATTTGGGGTAAAGTGGTTTTCCTGACTTGGTCAGGAAAAGTGCCGTATAAATACTTTCGGGGAATTCATTTGCTCTGGCTTGTAAGTATTTATCCAAAGTATCCAACATCAAGGGGGTGATCGGAATGAGTCGTTCCTTGTTCCTTTTGCCCAGCACTTTTATGCTTTTACCTTGAAAATCTATATCCTGTACAGATACTCCTATCAACTCTGCACGCCTCATTCCGGTAGCATAAAGCAATTCCAAAATCGTTTTATCCCTTTCGCCAACATATCCTTCAGGAAAAGGAATATTTTCCAAAAGGTTTTCTATCTGACTTTCTTCC
>JAHDFN010000142.1 GCA_020628145.1 Saprospiraceae bacterium
TTTCACTAGCATTTGTCAGGTGAACTAACACCTGACAAGGCGGTTGAATAAGTTTGGTCCTGTACTTAGTGTTTTTTCTTATTGAGAAAGAAAAATGATATAAAGACCAAAAATAAGATGGCGATTAATATCAGAATTAAATTCAAGTCGTTTTCATCCGGGTGTGGTGTCCAGCCTATTTGTATGAATCCCGCCCAATAAAAAGGATGGGTGCTGCGTGTGTTTGTGTTTTCGAGGAATTCCCTTTTGCTATTGGTTAAAGCCATCTCCGGTGTGTCATTCTTTTTTATATTATTATAGAAATATAACATGATGGGAAGTGATTTCTGATCAGAGACCTTCCAAAGGTTGGCGACTACACTCTTGCATCCCGATTGGATAAAAGCTTTGGAAAGGCTGATGAGTCCTTCGCCTTTATGATTTTTTCCATCTGCAGATTCACATGCACTTATGACGGTGAGATCTAATTTGTGGTTAAGAGAGAATATTTCATATATGAAAAGTGAAGTGTCGGCTAATTCAATTTTACTGGCTAAGGGAATGTTTTCATTAAAAGAAGCATGGGTTGCAAGGTGAAGGTAGTTATGGGAATTTAGTTTTTCTGTGAAATTCGTAAGTGTTGCATCGTATCCGGAAATCGTATGCCCGTCTATTATTTTTTTTACCAATTGAATTTCTTTTTTGTTCCAGGGGAGGGGAATGATTTTTTTATTGTTGAAATCCGGAGCGATGCCAAGGAGTTTTATTTTACGATTATTGTTTTTCTGTTGAATAAGATTGCTGGAATAGTGGTATGTGATCGAATGTTGATGTAACAGATAGTCTAAGTTGTGATATGCTACATTCTTTTCGGATTTATTGTGCCTTGTGCTGGTGAGAACTTCAAAGGGGAGCAGAAATAATTCTTCATCTGGAACGATTAACATTCCTTCTTCCAATATGATATTTTTTTCTTTGATGGGAGCAATGAGGGATTGATGCAATCTATGTGAGGCAATGCTGAATTTATTGAATGTTGTGAAATCGTAAACGTTATTCCTCAAGATGTTTCTAACGAGAGCAATGTCCTTAAGGAAATCATCATACAAATTTACTTTCAAGGCATCGATGTTGTTTTTGTTGATGATGAATATGTAGAGTTCTTGTTCGAATATGAAATATTCAATAAGACTGTGGTTTCTTTTTTTTAACTCCTTTTGAATATCCTTTATTTTTATTTTTGCTATGCCATGTTTCAATTCATAGTAAGTAGGATATTTTTTTTCTATTACTTTTATCCAATCCCTATATTTGTTTTCAGTTACCCAGGTTCTATTTTCAATATCGGATAAATTTCCGGGATCGTTTTTTATGGCTTCTTTCCTCGATTTCTGTACCTCGTTTAATAGGCGTTTGTATTTTCTTTCTTGTAAGAGTATGCTGTCCGGAACTCCTCCTGCAAGCATCGCTTCACGGTTTCGAATAGATTGATCCAGTATCCTGCTTTTTGCCAGTTGACAGAAAACATATGCCTGTGTGGGGTTTTTATTTTTAAGATGGGCATCTATCGCAGTTTTGTATAGTTTTTTACTTTTAGAAGAAAGTGTATATCTTGATTCTTCACTTAGGATATATTTTGAATCCAAATCATAGACCAATTTATTCATGAATGAAAAACAAGTCTTCCATTCAGTAGAATTATTTAGTGACAATAAATTCATGGATTTTCGTACCAATAACTCCAGTGGCAGCCTCTTGTCTATCAAGTCCGATACCTTAAGTTGATGGCAGCTGCATGTTTCCTTTCCCGTTAGGATGCCTAATGCTTTTTTGTAATTTAGATCAGCCTTTTTGTGATTTTTAGTTGCAGAGAAAAAATCCCCCATTATTCTGAAATTATCGGCTCTTTCAGGATGGAATTCAGGGTAGATTCTATCTGTTTTTTTGAATGATAATTCTAATTTTTTTTTAGCAGTATCAAAATCTTTTTCTTGGATTAGAATTTCTGAATATAATTGAAGAGCATGTATTTTTATTTTTTCGTCGCAATCTAATTCAATTGTTTTATTTAAATAATAGAAAATACTATCCCTTTGTCCATTCAGGTTGAAATTCTCTGCCATATTCTTATAAGTGAACCCCAATATATCCGAAGAGAACTCTTTGTTGGATAATGAAATATTATTCTGAACGATTCTGAAATATTTCATCCCCTCAGTATAATTGCCGGCCAGGGTTAAAGCTCTGCCAAGATTTTGCCTCACCATTTGTTTCTTGCCTTCAGCTTCCCCTTCACTAGTGGATAGAGCCATTTTAAAATACAAAGCGGCTCGATCGTAATCTCCGAATTCCAAGTAAATACAAGCCGCATCATTGAATAAATCCAAGGCTGGATAAGAAAAATAAACGGCAACTTTTTCCTTATTTAATTTCTGACCGGGACGATATCCCAGATCGGATAATAATTGTTCGATTGTACGTTCGAAATGAAAAAGAGCTAATTCAAATAATCCTATTTTGTTATAAATCCGAGCATAAAGGTAATTTATGTTTTTCTCATAATTGATAGTGTAGAATGCTTCGGTTTCCGGATCTTTGAAATTCAAATCCAGTTCGTCCAAATAGTTTTTTGCATTGTTATAATTTCCCAATTCGAGTTGGATATATGCCTGGAATACGGTTGAAGCTATGATGTACCTTTTCGGGAAATATCCCGATGTGGTATCTTTTTGTAGATTGCCGGAACAATCAACAACGAATTGGAAATATGCTTCTGCTTCCTCATATTTTGAAGCATTGAGTGCATTTCCGGCTTTAGCCCAATGCTGTTCTATTTGATAGACATTGCAGGAGTTGATATTGTCTTGTCCCTTAAGGAGAAGGGCTCCTCCAAGGAATAGTAGTGATATGATAATTGCTCTCATGAAAAAGGCTAACCTAGATATTGTAAATCTAAGTTAACCTTTTCCTTTTGGAATTGAAATTCTTAGGAAATTTAAGATTGGATTCTATTGTTTTAAAATCTTATGGGAAGTTACGTTATCATTGTGTTTTATTCTTATAAAATACCAACCCTCCGGCCAGGATTCCGTATTGAATTCTTCGGAATAATCACCCGGCTCTTTCTTTTCCTTGGCAATAAAGGACTTTATTTTTCTTCCGTTGATATCCAATACTTCCACCGATATGTCGGAAGTCTTATCAAGAGAATATTCTAACTTCAACCGGTTTTTTGTAGGATTTGGGTATAAGTCGAGATCTAAATTCGGTTCTTTGCTTTGTTCCCGATTCGTGAAAATAGGATTAGGTGTTATATCACAATATTTGAGATATTCTGTATGGTAGATGATTTTCTTGAACATGGTTCCGCCTTTTCCGAAAGGTGTCATGGTGACTTTTAAATGGAGATCCAATTGCTGATCTGAATTGGAAGACTGGTAATCGATAATAGCTTGCGGGAAAAATATTTCAAATACTTTTGTATTGTGATCAATTTGTGGAAATTCAACATTGGGGCCAGCAACTTCCACTACATTCAATGCTTGTTGAGAGTCATCTGCATAAGCTTCAAATTCGGTTTGAACATATATTTCATCTATTGGATCTATTTCGATGAAAATAGACGTTTCAATATCGTAACATGATTTCTTTATTTCGCCACCACTCCCATCTACTTTTTTTGTTCTAATTGTTAGGGTTTGGGCTTGGAGTGTGTTTCCGATGAAAAAATACAGTCCACTCAGTAGTAATAAAATTTTTACGACTTTCATTGTGTGTGGTATTTAAAATTGATTGAATATCTTTTTTGCCATTTTTTTGGAGTTATATTCATTTTTATTCATGATCTTTTTTAAAGATTTCTTAGCACCGGCCGAATCCCCTTTTTTCAAACTAAGGGATACAGACCACCATTCGAAAATTTCCCGGGATTCGGGTTGTAGGGAAGTACTCATAATGGTTCTAAGGGTTTTATCTGCTTCGTCATAATTTTGATTATTGTAGTTGTCAAGGATTTTATCTAGTGCTTCCCTCTCATTTTGAATCAGTATATCAAAGGTTTCATCTTTGTTGTCGGATCTCATCACATCATTGGAAATGGATTTTGTGAACTGTTCTGTTTGGGCGATTATTTTTTGTATTTTTTTAGTGTTGTATTTTTGGTATAATACTTTGCCTAATATAAATATAAGAAAAAAAATAAACAACAAGAGTAGATGAAATGACCTTTTCCTTTTTTTTGGTTGGTTGTGTTCAGATACGATGTTGCCTTTTTTGTTTTTTGATACAAGTTGGATAATCATATGCCGGGCTTGTCCATATGTTTCAACTTCTTTTCTGAATGCTTCGTCGTTTATAATTCGATCCTCGAAATAGATCATTTCCTCTTCTGACAATTCCCTGTCAAAAAAACGTTTGGCCAATTCCATTTCCTTTCCATTCAACATGTCATTCCTTTTTTAAAAGGCTTAATTCCTGATATGATAATTTAATGAGTTTGTCCATACATTTTACTTTCTTTTTAGAAGCTGCATTGGCGGAAGGGATTCCCAGTTCCATATGTATGTCAATCAGTTTTTTCTTTTCCAAGATACTTCTTCTCAATAAGTTTTTACATACATCGCACATTTTTTCCATTGCGGTTTCCATGGCTTTATAGAGGGTTTCTTTTTCATTTTGTTCTTCCGATTGAGTATATGTTTTTTCCAATCCTGTTTTCCCGGATAAAATCCTAGCCAAGTTGTCCCAATCCAAATCTGTTTCCTTCATTCTAAGTTTGTTTTTTACTTTATAGAAATAAAAAACGGTATTAACCGTAATGGTATAAACATAGCCTTCTATATTGGAGGGTAAGGGCTCCTTCTTCAAGTAGAACCTTTCCCAGAATTTGGCTATGGACAAAGATGCGATCTCTTTGGCATCGAACTCGTTTTTAGCTTTTTTCCTACTTAATGGAAGAACCAGACTATCATGGAGGTTTTCCAGATGTCTGTTCAGAAGCCTGTTTTTCCCGTTGAAGGCTTCTGAAAAAGCTTTGTTCCAGTTCAATTCGATTGTCATACTGATTACCGTTCATCTATATTGAGTAGCGATTCAAAAGAAAAGGACTTTAAATTAAGAAAAAAATAAAAAGTAATTTTCTTTTTAGCTATAAATTATTGATTTATAGCTTTTTATTGTTGGGATTCTTTTTAAGAAAAAATGTTTCAGTCCTTCTGTATTTCATATCGACTCATTTAAGTTGATAGCCGAAGTAAACCGGTATTTATTCAATTTTTAAACATTTCGTTATGAACAATAGAGTTAAATCCATCTTTTTATTTGTTTTTGCCACATTATTATTATCAATGGATGCAACGGCTCAGGATAACCGCTGGATCGGCCTGAATTCTCCTGATGGTGTTATTACAAGAAAAGGAACAATCAATATCAAAGGCCCCTGGCCTACTACCGGTTATGGTTATTCTCTCACCGGAGAAAGCCTAACTAATTTAAATGAATGGGGTACTCCTCATTATGGCCTGTTCCTCGGTAGTGCGTCCAATGGAGTTAATTTGAGTTTTTCACAAGCAAGTGGTGCGAATCCGATCATCATGAGTGGATTTTACGGTTTGGGATTCAAAACCTACAAAGGGTCGATGGTTCTAACCGAGAGAGGGCATGTTGTTATCGGTGAAGGGGATTTGGATGATTCACTCATGGAAAATTTGGCTGCTAACCCGAATACGGATTACCGCCTGTATGTCACCAAAGGAATCCGTTCGGAAAGTGTAAAAGTGGATTTAAAATCCAATTGGCCGGATTATGTCTTCAAATCTGATTATGATTTATTACCTCTTGATGATGTAAGAGATTTCATTGGGAAAAATAACCACCTTCCAAATGTTCCATCCGAAAAGGAAGTAGAAGAAAACGGAATCGATTTGGCAGAAATGGATGCGACCCTTTTAAGGAAAATAGAGGAAATGACATTGTATATCCTCGAACTGAATGATAAAATTAAATCCTTGGAGAAGGAACTTTCCGAAGTCGTCGATGGTACGGAATCCAAATAATTGAATATTTCATTTTTTAAATTCATGATTATGGAATATTCGAATAAAAAAAAATATCTCGTCATTTTCGGATTGATGGTTAGTACCTTGGCATTTTCTCAGGAATGTCTGGTTCCTAATGGAGATTTTGAAAATTATAATGCTTGCCCACATGAGTTAACCGGCGATAATTCAATGGGTAGCTATATTCCTGAAATTTTCCCCCCAATCCCATGGGATTATTTGGCAGATTATGGAGCTACCCCCGATTATTATAATACTTGTAGTACTCAAGATTGGACAGGTGATGGAATTCCGGGAGCAGATGTTCCTGTTAATTTTAATGGATTTCAGGAAGCAAGGAGTGGGGATGGTTACGCTGGTCTTGTTCTACGTGTTTCAACATTAGCAACCCAAGCAATTCCCGATTATACGGAATATATTACCGTTCCACTGTCTGAACCTTTGCAAGAAGGTGTATTGTATGAAGCAAGTATGTGGATCAGTTTGGCAGAAAACAGAATTTATGGAGCTAGGAATGTTGGAATGTTATTTACAAATGGCAAAATCAATGTCCCCAGTCCTCAATATTCGGTTTTATCCCAGTACTCTCCCCAAATCGTTCAAGAAGGAATTCTTACCGATGTTGAAAATTGGCAAGAAGTGGGTGGATTGATTGAAGGGAATGGGGAAAACTATTTAACATTAGGAGTATTTGATTTTACAAATTTTCCACGAACGGATGAAGGAAGTTATATTTATATAGATGATGTCTGTGTGAGAGAATGTGAAAATCTACCTCCCGAAATAACGGGAATAAATGGAACAAACAATTATACCTATACGGCTTCTGCTGAAGAAAATTTCTGTTTTGATTTTTTTGTGTCAGATCCTGAAGGATGGTCGGTCTTCATTTCGGGAATGGATCTATCGGATGTACCCGGAGCAACAGTAACGCCGATTTCCGGAGAAATTACAACAGGAACTTTTTGTTGGACAACTCCTGATGTAGGATCGGGAACATACAGTTTTACAATAACTGTATTGGAAGATCAGGAACATCCCAATCCGTGTCAAAATAATACACCGGTTACGGCAACTTTTTATATTGACATTCCTTGTCGTGCCTGTATTCCAAAAGTCTATTATGAAAATAGGAATTTATTGAGTGGAGGTCCGATGAATCCTCTTCCAATAGAAACAATAAGCCAAAGCTACATTAAAGCAGGTTTCGATGTTTCACCTTATTTGGAAAATGGAGAAGTGATCGTACATGGAAATCAGGAGGTTTCTTTTTTTGGAGGGACAGGAATTTTTCTCGAAGCAGGGTTCAGTGTGGAAGCCGGAGCTGAATTTACAGCAGAGATAAAGAATCTTTGTTCTCCGGAATGTTTAATTGAAGATCTTGAAGTTGATATTGCATTGGCAAGGGATTGTGGTGAATTTAAATTAACGGCCATTACGACGGGAGGTTTTGGAAATTACAATTATACTTGGTCGAGCAATGAAAATGGAGAAACGATTTTTGTTCATCACGATGTGAATACTGCATACACCGTTACTGTTACAGATGGAATCGGTAATACAGCTATGGCTCAGACGTACTTGTTGCCAACACCTCCTGATGGAATGTATCAAGGAGATTTGGTGTATGCTATGCCGAATGGGTTTACTCCTAATGGAGATGGTGTAAATGATTTGTTTGGGCCGGTTACCGCTCCACCTTTTGATGAGAATTTTGCTTATAATGCTTTTAGGTACGACTTTAAGATTTTCAATAGACTGGGGCAGATGGTTCATCATGCGAGTAGGGATATTAGAAACACATTGGATTATTCATTTCCGGGGTTATCACCTGATGAAATGATGTGGGATGGATATTTGAATGGGAGTTTACAGGCTATGGATGTGCTGGTTTATATATTGGAGTTGGAAAATTGTGATCATAATATTTCTATTAATGGTGATGTGGTTTTATTGAGATCCAAATCCAAGTCATTTAGAATTAATTATGATGTTGATTTGTCGGTAGAATTATTCCCGAATCCTACTTCGGATAAAACAATCATATCGTTCGGACTCTTGGAGGATGATGGGGTTTCATTACGTGTTTTTAATTCAACTGGAAAAGAAATAAGAACTATTTTTGAAAAGCAGGATTATCCGAAAGGAAGGCATGAAGTCGAAATAGACCTCAGCTTTTTACCTTCAGGTATTTATTATTTCGAATTAATGAATAAAACCGGAAAGGAAGTGAAAAAATTGTCTATTGTCCGATAACCGGCATAACAAGAAATCCCGAATTTTGGTTTGCCAAAATTCGGGATGATTCTTGTTTCCGTTAATTTGGATTTACTCCAATAATTGCATTATCCGATTTAAATTATCTTCATTTTCCCTTATGATGGTATCTTTCAAAACCTCGATGCTATCTTTCGATGAATTGAAAAATTCCGAATTATCTATGTATTTTACTTTTGATGTGTCCTGAGTATCCGGTAAACTATAAAATATACCCTTTGCCGCCCGGTTGGATAGGTATCGTGCAAGAGGAAAACGTACCTTCGATTCTTTTTTATCTGTAGGCAGTTTCATTTTCATGTTTTTAGTGTTCAAATTGAAATCGTAAATAGTATTTATTTTCCCAAATTCTTCCCATATTTCCAATAATTCCGTGGAGGCATCCATGTGGCCGGTGAATGGCGTGTTTAGGATTGCGATTGCCGGAGCGGTTAACTGCAAGATGTTTTTTTGCTTTTTTTTGCGGTTATCCGTATCGCCGTTGTATATCCGTATTACATGAATTTGAAAAGTAGTATCCTTGGAATCATCCAATAATTTATTCAGATTTTCTATTAGTCCCATGCCGGTTTGAGCACCTAGGTTGTCATAGTATCCTCCATCTACAAAATGTCCTATGCCTTCAATTTCTCCGGCACTATTGACAAAAGGAAAACGGGAACTTAAATGGGCGGCACTTCTAAACTCGATGTCTTTTCTTCCTTCCAATTTATTTTTATTTACATCAATTGGGTCTTTCATTAATTCATAAGTGATGTTCAATGTGTTTGGCAATCTGAACCCTTCTTCCGACAGGGGAGAGCAGATGGCCCTGCTCCCTTTTTCCACCCAGGTTGTATTGGGAAAAAACAAGGGGATTTTATATTCACTGAAGGTGGAATCACCGTACCAGATGTCTAAAAAATTATTGCGGTATATTTCCCCACTGCTGGTATCGATATGCTCATGCTGATAAATTGATTCCAGTCTCTTCGAGCGTTGCATTTCCAAATAACCGTCCCTGTCTTTGGATTTTACGAATTTCCTAGATTTGAAATCAAATGAATAATAGGGTAAAATCGATTTCAATAAATCCTTTCCCATGAATAGGGTAAGGGAGGTTGCCAAAAAATTCTTTGCAAATACTTTTTCGAATACTTTGTGATCGTCAGGTGGAATATATTTGGAAGAATTGTTTTTTTTCTTTAAACTAATTTCATTGATTAGGTCGGCTTTTTTATTCGCAAGAAAGACGGAGCTTCCGAAAGACCCTCCCGAGACGGAAGAGATGGCGTAGCAATGTCTTGAAAATCTATTTTGCGTATTTCGATCCAGGGTAGATAAAACCCTATAAGTCCAGGCTGCAGCCCTGGAGCCACCTCCTTGTGACATTACAATGAAAATGGGGATTTTTCCCTCTTCTGTTTTAGATGAGGGTAATTGATCTTTCCAAATATTAAAATGTTTATCCAAACGGATTAACTGCCTATGCTGATCGGTTTCCGTTGAGACTTCATGGACACTGTTGTTCAGGTGTATATTGGATATATGTGATATGCCCAGGATGAAAACAAAACCCAGTGTGATAAACGGCAATTCCATTTCCCGCCCTAATTTCTGAAGGTAGTTCAATCCTATAATCCATAAGGTAAGGCTGGTTACAATAGCCGTTAGGGGGAAATAAATATCGTCAAGTCGATCTGTGAAAACGGAATTGTTCAAAACCAAAAGCAGGAAATACATTAAAAAAATAAAAGCAACAAAATACATTGGAGAACGATTAATGGACTCCTTTGCTTCGTTTACTATTTTGACTGCCTGTCTTTTTAAATCCGTTTCCTCTTCGGGGTGGTTTTCATTTAGGACGGCGTTGAATTTTTTATCAACGAAATTCCATATGAAATTTATTTTTTTTGGGCTTAGGTCTATTAAGGAAAAAGAAAAAGCAATGAGTAGGGTCATAATTCCGATGGCATTCAATCTTCCGGTAAAATCCATGTTGCCGAATGCGATCCGAATATATGCACATATGAATATGAATATTATAAAAATGAAAACTAAAAAGATGAAATTGTAAAAAATATATTTTTTAAATAGTTGTAGTTTCAGTTTTCTGAATTTTCTTTGTTCTATTGTTTCGGATTTACTTTTTTTATTTCCTATTTTGTTTTTGATGAAGTTCCATCCTTCTTGTATGACATTGTCATGTTCGGATTCTAAGGGAATGTTGTTTCCTATTTCATCGGAATAGGACAAGCGTCGGCTGATGATTTGTCCGATCCAAATAAATAAAACCGATATGAGGATTGATATTGGTAAATAATATACAATGGTTTCAGGCGCGTTTTCAAGTGTGATGTGGAAAATTGCGAAAGAAAATTGTAATAACAGTATAATAGGTAAGAATAAGGGTATGTATTTTCTGGCAAAATTTCTTGACTGGAATTTGAAGTATCGGATTATTTTATTTTTCTTGTTATTAATCTCACGTAACTCTTCCTGCTTATTTTTCTTTATATTATTAGTGTTTAATTTTCCATCAATATATTCTTGTTTTAAGGTGGTAATCGTATCTGGGTTTTTATTGTTTTTTTTGGGTTTCATTCCCAGTATTTTCCTCAGAGAAAACCAAACCAGTAATCCCAAAACCATATTGTCAATGAGATACCATATTATTCTTAGAATCGAATTATTCTTTTCATATTCCTCCGGTAAGGCAATAAGGAAATCGAAGAATTGATCCATGCCCCATATCGCTCCAATTAATACAAGTACGATAATCCCTGTAATACGTGCGTTGATCATTTCCCTGAAGATGGCAATGGGGTAAAAGGATAGGATTTTGGTTTTGTTGATTGTTTTTCTCATATCTGGTTCATTAATCCGGTGGATCATTTGGGTGATGAAACAAATTGTGTGCGAACTAGATTAGTAAATGAGAGTGTGCTAATATAAAAATAATTATTTGATTTTTAATGGATTTTTTTCGGAATGTTATTGTTGGAAAGAGGTTTATTTTTTTATCACAGTATTGCTATCCTTTTCGAATGGCAAATGATCATGGTAACTCCATTCCGTCCAGGAACCATCATAATTTTTTATATTTTCGTACCCCAGTAATTGTGAAAGGATGAATGTGGTATGTGCGGAACGTACACCACTATGGCAATATACGACAACAGGTTCATCCTTAGGGATATTCATAATGCTATAAATCCTTTCTAAGTTGTTGATTGATTTTATTTTTTTATCTCCGTCGTAATTGATGGCTTCTGCCCAATC
>JAHDFN010000143.1 GCA_020628145.1 Saprospiraceae bacterium
AACCGTACCTGTAGGTACGTTAGAAAATGTATAAGAATCCGGAACTGAAAATGTTGTAGATCCAGATACCGGTGCAGTTGCATCCGGAGTACATTGAGCCTTAATATCATTTACTGATACGAGGCTTAAGGCAACCATCCATACAAAGGAAATAAAGGTTAAATTCTTTTTCATAAAATTGTTATGTTTTGTGAAGAAAAGATGATTATGAATTTTGATGGGTAAAGGTAATAATTATTATTTAAATTATGGTTTCCTTTAACGTATGGAGTTTTGGTCTTTTTTTTGCAAAATGTATTGTAATAAAATGAATTTCAAGTGATTGAATTGTTTTTTACTGATAAAATTAAAGCTGCTTTCCGATTAGGTAATCCTGTTGTAGCATTGGAATCGACTATTATTTCACATGGAATGCCTTATCCACAGAATGTGGAGACGGCATTGTCCTTAGAAAGAATCGTTCTGGATGGGGGTGCTGTTCCAGCTACAATTGCCATATTGAATGGCAAAGTCAAAGTAGGTTTGAGTCCTGAAGAAATCGATTATCTCGGCCAGCCGGGTACAAATGTGGAGAAAGTCAGCCGAAGGGATATCCCGTTTATAGTATCTGCCGGGAAGAATGGAGCTACGACTGTTGCCGCAACGATGATATTTGCCGCAAAGGCAGGTATCAAAGTCTTCGCCACAGGGGGGATCGGAGGAGTACATAGGGGTGGGGAAAACAGCTTGGACATCAGTGCTGATTTGCAGGAATTGGCGAATACGAATGTAGCTGTGGTGTCGGCCGGAGTAAAATCCATTTTGGATATTGGTAGGACATTGGAATACTTGGAAACCATGGGAGTGCCCGTTATAGGATTCGGGGTGGATGAATTTCCTGCATTTTATACCCGTAAAAGTGGATTCGGGGTGGATTACAGATTGGATGATTCTAAAGAGATTGCGAAGGTGTTGGATACGAAGTGGAAAATGGGATTGAAGGGAGGCGTACTGATAGGAAATCCAATTCCGGAACAACAACAGATGAAACCGGAAGTCATCGAGGAGGCCATTCGAAAAGCATTGCTTCTGGCCGAAGAAAAAGGCATAAAAGGGAAGGCGATCACTCCTTTCCTTTTGGGTGGAATCAAAGATTTGACTGAAGGAGACAGTCTCTTTTCAAATATCAGATTAGTAGAAAACAATGCAGCATTGGCTGCACGGATAGCTGTTGATTTGAGTACGCTCTAAACCAGTAGGGTTAGAGTCTATTATTTTGTATCGGGTTTGAATTTCATTGAAACGGAATTGATACAATATCTTTTGCCCGAAGGTGGTGGTCCATCATTGAAAATATGTCCGAGGTGTCCTTCGCAATTCGAACAGACCAATTCCATGCGGGTCATGCCGTGACTGGTATCCAAGACCTGTTTGATTGAAGCTGATTCCAATTCTCCCCAGAAGGCCGGCCAGCCACAACCGGAATTGTATTTATGTTCCGAACGGAATAATTCATGCCCACAACCCGCACAGGAATAGATGCCTTCTTCATAGAATTTGTCATATTTTCCGGTAAAGGCTCTTTCCGTTCCTTTTTGTCGGAGTACCCTGAATTCTTCTTCTGATAGAATTTCTTTCCACTCTTGTTCGGTTTTATCTATTTTTGAACCCATTTTAATTTCGATTTATTCCAACTTCCTTGTCAAGATAAACAAATGAAAAATATAATTCTCGTTTTTGTATGTGTTTTGTGTTTCGTCTTCTCATCATTTTCCCAGGAAATCCGGGAATTTGATTTGACCACCCCACATGGAACCGTTTATAATCATCTGCATTATTTGCAAAGTGATCGTTACCGGCCTGAATTATCTGCAAGGAGTATTTCCACGGCCGTTGATGAAAAATCCCAAAAGGAAGCCATACGCATCAAACAGATTTTGGATGCAAAAGGTTTATTCATTGTCATGTCCAAAATACCCGGATATGAAACAGGCGATTCCATCCCTGAAAATACATATGTTATTTTCCCGGAAGAATTACCCGATCTTTATTTGGAAAAAAGAAATGATAATTGGTATTATTCGAAGGAAACATTGGAACGGCTTCCGCAGATCCACAAATCGCTTTATCCTATGGGAAGCGATTTTCTTTTGGATATATTTCCAAAATTCGGAACCGGGAAATTCCTTGGATTAATGATGTGGCAATTTATAGGGTTTCTTCTTTTTCTCTTAACTGCATTCTTATCATACATGGTGCTTTCCAAAATTATTGATTTAATTATTTCCAAAGTTGCAAAAAACAGATTGGGAGATGATTATTCTGATAATCAGATAGTACATAAAATAGCTAGGATAATCGGTTTGTTATTGGTTACACATTTATTTTCGTTGTTTCTGCCTGTGTTGCAATTTCCGATTGCTTTTTCAAAACCGATATATTTGATTTTAGATATACTCAAATATATTTTCTTCATTATTCTGACATTGAGGATTCTTGATTTGATTATTTTTTATGCAGCGAAATGGGCAGAGAAAACAGAATCCAAAATGGATGATCAATTATTGATTATCCTAAAAAGATTTCTACAAATCGGAATAGTTGTTTTCGGTTTCTCAATCGTTTGGATGTAAATGTTACCGCTTTGCTGGCAGGTGTTTCCATTGGTGGTTTGGCTATAGCATTGGCCGCTCAGGATTCTGTGAAAAACCTGATTGGCGCCTTGATGATTTTTATTGACAGGCCCTTTGATGTAGGTGATTATATTATTGCGGGAAGCGTACAAGGTGTCGTTCAGGAAGTTGGTTTTAGATCTACGAAATTATTGGCCTCGGACACATCCATGATTTCTGTCCCGAATGGGAAAGTTGCGGATGAAGTAATTAATAACTTAGGGAGAAGAGTGTATCGGAGGTATCGGACACAATTGGGTATAGATTATACGACATCTCCCGAATTAATTGACATGTTTGTGGAAGGGGTAGAAGAAATCCTGAGGGTACACCCACATACTTTGGATGAAAAGACAGAAGTACATTTGAGTAATTTCGGAGTGTCTTCGCTTGAGGTTTTTCTTCAGACTTTTTTTGTTGTTGACAACTGGACGGACGAATTAAGGACGAAACATAAATTAATGTTGGATATAATCCAATTGGCTAGAATCCTTCAAATAGATTTTGCCCTTCCTTCCCGTAATGTGAAAATGCATCATGTTGAAGAAAAGGAAATTGATTTGGAAAATATAAAAAAATCAAAAGAAGAATTCTTTTCAAATTATAACAAAGAAGTTGTTTAAAAATGATTCAATAATTCGATTGCCAACCATTGATTCCTAAATTCTTCAGCTATTTTTCGTCCCGTAGCTTTGGCTACGAAACTCAAAATCAGCTTCGACTTAGAAATCAAGCGATTACAATCGCTATTACCAACCACTTTTTAAACAACTTCAAGGGAAAATAATTGGGAACTGTTAGAATTCCTTCCCAATTATTTTTTAAATCCGATACCGGGTTTGATGTCTTCTTCCATCAAATTGAATTCTTTTACATCTTCCAAAGTAACAGTGTACATCATGTCGCCTTTTCTGTTTTTCATCGGTAAATCGGCCATCCTTAGATGTTGCCTTTTTACTGCTTCGCCAACTATTTTCCGGATGGTACGGGCATTGCCGAAATATTGGTGTTTATTTCCTAATAATTGTTCGATATAATTACTGAGGGATTCCCTGGCCTCGTCATTCATTTTCAGATCTTCCTTTTCGAACATCAAATGGGCAATTTCTAATAATTCGACATGGGTATAATCCTCAAAATAAAATTGTTTATCAAACCTAGACATCAATCCCGGATTAGCTTCCAGGAACTGATCCATTTCTTTAGGATAACCCGCCACGATGACCATGAATTCCCCTCTTAGATCCTCCATGGATTTCAAAAGGGTTTCTACGGCTTCCCGACCGAAATCGCCACCGCCACCGGCAGTCAGTGCATAGGCTTCATCAATGAACAAACCGCCACCTTTTGCTTTTTCGATGATTTCGGCAGTTTTAATGGCAGTCTGTCCGGTAAAACCGGCAACGAGATCTTTCCTGTCCACTTCTTCAACATGTCCTCTTTCCAAAATACCCAGAGCTTTGTAAAGCTGAACCAGGATTCTGGCAACGGTAGTCTTTCCTGTACCGGGGTTTCCTTTGAAAACGGTATGAAGGGAAAATGAACGTTTGATGTCCTTCCCAATCTCTCTGTAATATCTTACGAGTTTGGCCGTTTCCATGACCTCCTGCTTGATGCTGTCCAACCCGATGAGTTCATTGAGCTGCTTCATCGTTTCATTGAAAAGTGCATCGTCAATGGGAAGCAGGACACTTTTGCCTTCTCCATTCCTGAATGCCCTCAAGACATCTTCCTTTGTTATGGTGGAAAGGACGTCCTTATCCAATTTGTTCAGGTCTTTGTGTTCCTTCATCAGGCGAAGCCCCATATTCTGCTTGGCCTCGTCTATGATTCCGTTGACATATCGGGCATTACCAAAATGTTCGTTCCTGTTTCGGTAGGCTTCGACTATTTTTTTGTAAAGGATTTCTTTGGAATCTTCCCCTAGCATTATACCGGATTTATTGGCTTTATAGTCGGATATTTCCATCAATTCGTCCGGGATATAATCCGGGAAAAGGAAAATATTCCTGATCCTCGAACTCAGACCGGGATTGGAGTTGAGGAAATTCTGCATTTCCTTGGGGTAACCGGCACAAATAATGGCGAGATCCCCCGGTCCATCTGATAATTCCTTTAACAGCACTTCGACTACTTCCTTTCCGAAATCCTTGGAGTCGTCTCCCCGGTTGGTCAGGGCATATGCCTCATCGATGAAAAGTATGCCACCCCTTGCCCTGTCAATGGCCTTTTTCACCTTAGGTGCGGTTTGTCCGATGTATTCACCGACCAAATCGACCCTTCCTACCTCGTGAACCTTATCTGTGGATAAAAGGCCGAGGCTGTTATAGATTTTTCCGAGCATTTTGGCAACGGTTGTTTTACCGGTGCCCGGATTACCCATGAAAATGCTATTGAGATTGAATTTCGTATTTTCCTCAAATCCTTTTTCTTTTCTGACTTTCAGAAACTGTAGGAATGATGCGAATTCATTCAATTGTTCCTTGACCGCACCGAGGCCGATGAGATCGTTCAGTTCCTCCATGGCTTCTTCGAAAGTCATTTTGGGTTTCTCTTCCGGGATGATGTCGTCGGTCCCTGTTTTGGAAATCGAGTAGGGGTGGGGGCCTATTTGTTCTATATTCTCAGCACCTACCTCAAAAGGGATGACGGCGATGAGTTTATCCATGAATATGCATTCCAGGGTATATTTATCCTCATACCAATACCCCCCGGCATCAGAACCATAGCCCGTATCGAGCAAGATTTCTTCCGGAGAATTCGTTATCAATTTGAAATAATGCATTTGGGCTTTGAGTTGCCCTGCGTCATTGTAAAAATTGAAATTTAATTCCAGAGGGAACGATTTCAGTTCGGTTTGGAGATTCTTTAATTTCATCTCCACATTGATATATCTGGAAGATTGACTACTGAAGGTATGGAAGTATTTCCTATCCTTCGGTTGAACGCCATTCCGGGGGCCTTCGAACATTTGTATATTCCGGATGTTGAAATATGGATTATCCATTGGTGTGGCCATGCCTATATCTACAACATGGAAATCGGTTGTACCTACGCTCTGCCCTTCAATGAAGACCTCATATCTGTAGGAGCCTTTCTTCCACCAGCCCGGATCAGGTGTTCCCCATCCTTCCCGGACATATACTATGTTCTTATCCTTACGGATATCGATCTCCTTGTTGAAATTACAGAGTTCTTTGCCGGTATGAATGTTCTTACAAACGTAATTAACCTTTGCCTTCCATTCTTTTTCGTCAAAGAGTTTGTTATAAAAGGCCAATTCGCAGTAGATGTAACGACTTTCGGATTCGTCGAAGACCTTACGGTATTTCTTGACATTGAAGTATAGGTTTTCCTTTGAACCGAAAACCTTCAGGCTTTTGAGTTTGAAATTACCTCCCAATGCCCCATCCTTGTCGTTCTTATTGAATGCCATATTTCATTTGTATTTGCCGGCCAAATGTACAACATGCAAATATAGTTATTTTTACAACTGAGATGTCTATAAAATCAAAAATGAAATGAAAATAATTGTAATATATTCTACATTCGGGAATAGGGAAGATGCCCGGTTGCTGGCCAATGATTTGATGGAAAGGAGACTGATAGCCTGTTGCAATATTTATCCTATCGAAAGCATGTATGAATGGAAGGGGAAGGCTGTGCGGGAAGGGGAATTTGCGATGATGGCGAAAACCCGAATTGAATGGGCCGAGGAGGTGGAACAGTATGTATCAGATAACCATCCTTATGAAGTACCATGTATTTTGAAATGGGAAGTAGAATCCAATAAGACTTATGGCCAATGGATCTATGAAAACACGGAAAAATCCTAAGGGATGTCATTCATTTTTCGATATGCATATCTTCCTGAAACGGGAATCAAGGGTAATATGAAAATATAAACCGGATGTAAGAAAATAAGAATGATGAAAATCAAGGATAAATAATAAAAGCTGAAAATAAATAATCCTTTTAAAAATTTTCCTGTAGCTAGGAACTGACTGTCTTTTGTTTTTTTTAGGGTATTGTTGTCAATTAATCTTCGGATGGGATAATGGGTGATTAATCCAAAAATAAGAAATGGAAATCCTAGTATTTTCATTAAAGTATTTTCTTGGTTTTTTTTATGGATGTTAGTGAAATCATTTTGTTCGAAATTATTAATGTGGTTTTTTCCTTCTTTGAATCGATGGATTAAATTGTTTTTTGAATTATTATAAATTATTTTCCGGGCATTATTGATTTCTTCATATTTTTCCTTGTCTTGAATGTCAATAATGATATTGCTGATTTCGGATTCTATTTTCAATGTCAGGTTTCGGATGGCTTTGTTTTTGTTTTCAAGAAAATCGGAATAATAATTATTGACTTGTATCGGTTTTGAAAACTGAATGAGCATGTCGCCCATATAATCATGCTTTCTTTCGTAATGAAAACCGGTAGGAATGATATAAATGATATGTGATGGATTTTTTTCAAGTGCTTGGAAAGCGAGGCGGGCCATTCCTTTTTTTAAAGGTAGTAATCTGTAATTGTATGCAGGTGCTCCTTCTGGGAAAATCCCTACGCTTTTGTTGTTTAGAAGTTTTTTTCCGAAAAAATCAAAGGCATCATTATTCAAAGACATTTGTCTCCATCCGTCCATCGGTCTATAAACAGGATATAATTTTAAATAATGGAGAATCTTGGTGATGTTTTTATTTTTGAAAGCACTTCCCCTTGTTGCAAAATAGGGTTCATGCTCCGAATTACAGATAATATTGAAGGCATCCATTGGAGCATTCTGGTGGTTGGCGGCGAATATCAACCCACCGTCATCAGGGATGTTTTCTGTGCCAACGACCTGATGTCGGTAATAAAAAAGCCGTAAGCCTCCCTTGACCCAATATTTTAGAAATTTGTATATCATTCTTTTTAGAAAGCATTTTCAGCTTTAACAGATTAAACTAATAAACATTTACCTGGATTTCCAAAAGCCAACGCTGCATACGCACTTAGAGTATGTTTAAATTTTAATAATTGGTCTGCGAAACTCACTTTATTGCTTACTCTTCGTTAAAAAATCAGGCTTGATAGCCCTGCTATCATCCCGATTTTCCGCCTTGATTAAGCAATAAATTGATGTTTCTCGACATAAAGACCAAATTTTAAACATACTCTTATTGAAAACGAAGCTAGCAATAAAAAACAAAAACAGGCTGAATAAATCATATTTATTCAGCCTGTTAAAGTACTTGTGGGATTTTATCACCAATTCATATTTTGGTTGAAATCATTCCGTAGCCTTTGTAGGTTGTCCACTTCTCCGAAAAACTCCAAGCCTTCATCGAATTCCTGAACGAGTTCTGCCGCGTCCCGGATAATTCTGGAAGGGCTGTCCTTACAAACCCGGATATAATCCCTGAGTTGTTCGTTTTCCTTTCTGAAAAAACATCTGAATAAATAATAAAGTGCATCAGGAACATGAATCGGAAGGTGTTCCATGTTCTGTGAATGGATTTCATCGGTCAATTCCGGATTGAGGTATTTCTGATAAAAACTATGTTGGATGGACCATAGATAATTATTATGGTTTCCTTTTAATAATTCGATAATCCATCTGGCACGGTTGAAATAATCCTGTGTGATGGTATTGCCCCGTTGATTTCCCGGGCTGTAATTAAAATCATAAGTGCTGATCCATCTGTTGTTGGCCCGAAACGAATTGAAGAAATAATAAGGTAATTTTACTTTGTCCTTCGCTTTTTCATAACAGGTGAAAAAATCATTATTAGAGATTTTTTTCTGACCGAGTGCATGGACGGCAGAAACGATATAAAGGAATGATGAAGTGTCCTTGGCCAACACTTCCAAAGTCGTACCCCAGCCATCGGGATTATTATGGGTATATAAATAAATATGTGGATTTTCCCGTTCCAGGAATTTTGCTTCGACAATAGGATAGAGGTAGGAAAGGTTGGAGCCGCTCCATTGGTTTTGTGCATTGGTTACAGAATCGAGAGCAACGGCCCCGCAAAACCATTCTATGTGGTTGTCGGTCGGATATTCGATTTGGGCTTTGAGCAATATTTCCTTCATGATGTTTCCCTTGAAATCCGCCATGTCGGTATGTATGGCATTGCTTTCCCATTTGGAGAGGTTGGGATAATCCATTTTTTCCAAATCCTGTGTAAGGGAAACTAATTCGTTGTTGGGACGAAAACCCCATAGTGCTTCGAATTTTTTCCAATCGGTTTTACGGGTTGTCTTCTGCTTGGATTCCAAAGATTTGAATTGGGAAACAAAATCCGGGAAGTTACCTGAAAATGCTTCAACAGCTTCTTTGGTGAGTGGTTTTTTATCAAAAGTGAATTTATCGAATAGGCCCATTTTGATTATGATTTATGTGGTTTACTATTAGATGTTATTCCAGATCCCAAAAATAATTTGTAACAACATCCAACGCAAAGATATAAATTATTTGTTTAAAATATAATATAGTGTATCTTTATTAGTGATGTTTTATTTTGCATCCGTCAAGTAATTATAACTTTTTTGATGAAAAATTGTATCTTTAATTTGGGTTTATATAAACAAATCCATTATTTTTGTGTCATTGAGATGATTAAAGATAATTAAATTGATATGAATAATGTTGTTACTCAGCGTTTTATAAAATGCCATAATAAGTTAAAAGAAGACAATAGGATTAGATCCAGCCGGCAATTTGCCTTGTCATTGGATTATCTGCCCCAAAGTTTGAGTGAAATCCTTAAAGGAAGAAGGGATGTGACAATAGAGTTGTTAAGGAAGGCCATCGCCAAATTCAAGATGAATCCGGTTTATATTTTTACCGGAGACGGCCCGATGTTCATGACAGAAGATAACCATAAGAGCTTCCGTGTGTTGACGATTGTGACGAACTCGCAGGATGACGAACGTATCGTCCATGTTCCGGTGCCGGCACAGGCAGGTTATGCGGGAGATGCTGCTTCTCCTTCTTTTATACAGGAACTTCCTTCGTTTACCTTGCCGGATTATAAATACAAGGTAGGTACGCACCGGGCTTTTGATGTGGCCGGCGATAGTATGGAGCCGACCTTGTTCGAAGGGGATAAGGTAATATGCAGTTTCTTGGAACCTACGCTTTGGGAGACGTCCATCAAGGATAATTATGTTTATGTTATCGTAACCAGAGGTGATGTTGTCGTCAAACGGATAGAAAATCATCTAAAGGAAGATAAGGAGTTGTTGCTCCGTTCCGATAATGGTTTTTATGAACCTTATCGAGTGAATGTAAGCGATATCCGTGAAATCTGGTATGTCCGTGCTAAAATCAGTCCGTTTCTTCCATCTCCCCAGAATATCCGGAATATGTTGAGGGATGAAATCCGTGATATGAAAAAGACGATCCTTACCCAATCGGAGTCGATAGATAATCTTTCGGATAAGATCGATGGGATAGCAAAATAAAACAAGGGGTATTGTTATTGTTCTCAACCTCCCTTTCCGGCAAAGCCGGAAAGGGAGGTTTTTTTGGATATGTTAGAATCGGATATTTATTACTTTTGCCCAGAAATTCATTGAGGTTGTTTAAAAAGATCGATGGCTGATATTCTCGAAAATAAAATATTTTTACTTTGCTGCTTTGTAACAGCGATACTTACGTTTTTTTATGGAGCGGATTTCATTTCCGTTTTTGAAGAGGAAGCACTGTTGGGACTGTCCTCTTTTGATCATATGTCCGAAGGGTTGTTCTTTGATTTCCATGATGGATTTTCTCCTTTGTTGCAATTGATGAACTCGATTAGTCTGATGGCGATGGGTGATGCGGAGTGGGGGATGAGGTTTCCTGCCTTATTGGTATTGGCGATTTCCCTTCTTGTGTTTTACAGAACAGGCTCGAAAATATTTACGGATAAAACAACCCTTACGACTATTTTATTAATATTATCTTCTTTTCCAATAATGTTAATCGGGAAATTAGGGACTGGAGATATTTGGATGATGGCATTGCCTTTAATGATTTTTCCTTTAACGATTATCCAATTGAAAAAACCAGAGTGGTGGCGGATACCCATTTTGGTCATGTTATATGTATATATGGTCTTGGTACAGCCTTTGTCGGCATTGTTATTATGTCTTTTTTTTAACGGTATTCTAATTTTATTACACGGCAAAGGGAAAAACATAATTCCTGTATCGACGGTTGCTTTGGTTTTTATTTTAGCCATTGTATTTTTATTAGAATTGGATTGGATTCAGGATGGTTTTATTTTTACTTTTAATCAGGGGGTTTCGTATTTCCTGCTTTTTACTTTTTTAGGATTGCTTTCCGGTTCGGGTTTTATCCCTGCCGTCCTGATGAATGCTTTTCAAAGATTAAAGCAAAGAGAGGAGCTGTCGATAATTACAATTGCCGGTTTTTTGGGTGGATTGTTTTCTTGTTCATGGCTGGCTCATTGTATTCTGGTTTTTCTTATTGGAAAACAAATCGAATCATATACAAAGGAGAATTATCCTTACCGGAAATCGGTGAAGGCATTTACCGTTATGCAGGTCGTTTTTTCATTTTTTATAGGAACGGTTCTATTAATGTATGGTTTTACTTGGTTCAAGGGTGAAGGATTCAGGAGTGCAGTGTT
>JAHDFN010000144.1 GCA_020628145.1 Saprospiraceae bacterium
CAATAACGCTTCCTTCAACATTACCGAATTAGATGCAGCATCAAACAACAGTGTCGAACACATCAGGGCTTTGATAGAACAAGTCCGCTTCCAACCCCAGCAAGGTCAATATAAAGTCTTTATCATTGATGAGGTACACATGTTATCACAACAGGCTTTTAATGCTTTTCTGAAAACATTGGAAGAACCGCCTTCATATGCCATTTTTATTTTGGCTACGACCGAGAAACACAAAATCATACCTACAATCCTTTCCCGATGTCAGATTTTCGATTTCAAGCGGATACAGGTTCAGGATACCGTAGAACATTTAAAAGGTATTTGTGAAAAAGAAAACATTGAAGCAGAAACAGACGCCTTACATATCATTGCCCAAAAAGCAGATGGAGCGTTGAGAGATGCCCTTTCCATTTTTGACAGAATCGTCAGTTTTTCGGGTGATAAGATCACCTATCAGGATGTTATTACGAATCTGAATGTCCTGGATTATGATTATTATTTCAAAATCGTACAATCCTTTCTTACTTCTGATGTTTCAAAGGTACTTCTCACCTTTGATGATATACTAAGGAAAGGTTTCGATCCTGAGGTTTTCATTAACGGACTGGCGGGACATCTCCGGAATATCCTGGTATGTAAGGACGAAAAAACACTTTTATTGTTGGAGGCAGGTGAAGCCTTGAAAACAAAATACAAGGAGCAGGCGAATATTTCTCCCCGTTCCCTATTGCTTACCGCCTTATCATTGTGTAACCAATGTGATGTTGATTTCAAAATGGCACGGAACAAGCGACTACATGTCGAGATGGCCTTGATAAAAATGTGTCATATCAACCAAGCCGTTTCAGCACAGAAAACCATACTGGCCCAGCCGGCAATCGAAAAAAAAAAGCCTGAATTAAATCCGAAAACTACTCCCTCGTACCCAAAAGGAAAACCATCTAGTGAAATACCGAAAGTAGAAGAGAAAAAAATCGAAAGACCCAAGAGCAATGCCAAGTTCGTTCCTCCCTCGCGCTTGATTTCCCCTCGTATCACCTCTCTCAAATCCATAGAAGAAGAAGTAGATGAAGAGGTAAAAAACCATAAGGATAACAGCGGGCCACCACCTATTGAATTCGTTCGGGATAAATGGATGGTTTTTGCCAACAATGTCAAATCGCCCTCTAATCGTAATTCCTTGGAAAATGCCCACTTGGAACTGGAAGGTAATACATTGCTCGTTTCGGTTGGAACAGGTATTGCAGAAAACAATATCCGGCAGGAATCCGACTTGCCCGGTTTTATCCGGAAAGAATGTTCTTTCCCTGCATTGATGATGAAATTCAAAATCAACCCGGATCTGGCTCCTAAAATAGAGAAACCGGAAATCAAAAAAGCAGTTTCAAAAAAAGAAATATGGCAAGGCATGGTAGAGCAGAATCCATTGGTTGATAAACTAAGGGAAACCTTGGATTTGAAACCCGATGCCTGATTTCCTATTACCCTATTGACTAGGATTTCCGGCAATTTCATACATCGGTAACACTGTCTAATGAAAACGTGAAACATGGAATATTTTGATCAGAAAATACTCTTCGAACGTATTGCCGAAAAAATTCCCGAATACTCTTCTTTGGCTAATGAACTATCAGAAACCCTCGGTCTAGGTATCGATAGTATTTATAGAAGATTGAGAGGACAAACTAAAGTTAGTTTGGAAGAAGCTGTCAAAATGGCCCGCAAATACGATTTCAGTCTTGATGAGATGTATCAACATACCCACAATACTTTCCCATTTATCTATAGAGGAATCAATTATAACATTCAGGATTTGGAAACCTATTATAATGGAATTCTGAATGAATTCGATAAAGCGGGAGAAGACATCAGGAAAACCAAAATATATTATGCGACCAAGGACATTCCCATGTTCCATATTTTTTCTTTTCCCGAAGTAGCAGCACTAAGATTGTTTTTTTGGAAAAAGACCATTTATGATCTTGAAGATTACAAAAGCAAAACATTTTCCTTAGAAGAAATTGACAATCCTATTCTCGACATTGGTAAAAAGATGACCTTGAAATACATGGACATCCCCTCCTTGGAGATATGGTCTGATGAAGTGATTATGAGTACGGTCAATCCCGTACTTTACTATTACGAATCAGGAGTGATCGAAAAAAGAAACCTAGCCCTACATCTTTTGGATAAAATAGATGATTTTCTGAATCATGTAAGAAAGCAGGCAGAATTGGGAGGAAAATTTCTTCCTGAACAAAATGGCCCATCTATTCCAAACAATCTTGAAATGTATTACAATGAAGTAACCCTTGCCAACAATACGATTGTTTTAGAGAGCAGAGGACAAAGGAACGCATACCTCGTACAACGTGCGGTGGATTATCTCTTCACAGACAACGTTATTTTCTGTGACCGGGCGGTTTCATACATAGAGCATCTTACAAAAAAATCAGTCAACATCAGTAATCAGGCAGAAAAATTCAGGCAGAAGTTTTTTGCACAAATGCATCGGCAGGTAGATAGGGTAAGAGATAGGATAAGATAAAAAAACAGGAACTACGTAAACGTAGCCCCTGTATAACCCCAAAAAACCAAATGAAAAACAATCAAACTTTAACCCTAAATGGGTTATTATTTTTGTGTCTTATGTTTAAGATTTTATAATCTTACTATCCATTTACTGATGAATCCCTGATCCAAACCTTTCAACTTTTTAGTTTTATCAGATTTGGTTTTACCGGGTTTTTCTTTTGATGATGAAAGATTCGTGTTAGACTTTCCTTCTATCAGCATAATGTTTTAGTTTGTTCAGTTTTCAATCTTTAGACTAACTTCTTTTTAGGTGGTCACATTTTTTTTATTTTTTTTCAAAAAAAATTCTTCCAACCCAAAACAATTACATCCTCATATGATACAAATAACGCATTTTATCACAATAATTACAATCTGTTACTCCGTCACAAAGCCATCATTAACAAAATATCACAGAATATTTATGTTAAAGTTCAAATTTTGACATTTATCATCCTTTTACAAAAGAGGATTATTGTAATTCCTTTCAGATGATGAAGTTAAAATCATAAATTTGGCTGAATAAATCAAGCATGGCCAAAATCAAGAAAATATACATCTGTTCCAATTGTGGTGAAAACTCTCCCAAATGGGCTGGCAAATGTACTTCCTGCGGAGAATGGGATACCTTCCAAGAGGAAATCATTGCCAAAAACGACACTAGGGAACAGAAAAAGAAAGTCTATCGGGCTCCAAACTCTACAAAAAAAGCCATCGGTCCCATCATCCTTCCCGACATCAAAGCAGGTAACACCCAAAGAATCATCTCTCAGGATGAAGAATTGAACAGGGTATTGGGCGGCGGCATTGTCCAAGGATCAATTATCCTTGTCGGTGGACAACCGGGAATCGGGAAGTCCACCCTACTACTACAATTGGCCATCCACCTTCCCCTACGAATCCTATATGTTTCAGGAGAGGAAAGTGAAGAACAAATCAAGATGAGGGCCGATAGGATCGACCATCCCAAATCGGAATGTTATATCCTGACAGAAACCGGTGTGGATAAGATTCTCAACCATGCCGACAAGCTTGAACCCGATTTGATCATTATCGATTCCATTCAAACGCTAGCCTCACCTTTTATCGAATCTGCACCGGGGAGTATTTCCCAAGTCAGGGAATGTGCCAATGAAATGCAACGCTATGCGAAGGAAACAGGCATCCCGGTTTTCCTTATCGGCCATATCAATAAGGATGGAGCCATTGCCGGCCCCAAACTTTTGGAACACCTCGTAGATGTGGTATTGCAATTCGAGGGAGATAGGAATTATGCGTACAGGATCCTCAGAACGATAAAAAACCGGTTCGGCTCCACCAATGAATTGGGCATTTACCAAATGCAGGCCAACGGATTGAAAGAAGTCCCCAACCCTTCGGAAATACTATTATCCCAATACGAGGAAATACTCAGTGGTTCTTCCATTGCCGCTACTTTGGAAGGGCTACGCCCCATGCTCATTGAAACACAGGCCTTGGTCAGTACAGCCGTATATGGTACTCCCCAACGCTCTGCTACCGGTTTCGACCTCCGACGGCTAAGCATGTTGTTGGCCGTATTGGAAAAAAGGTGTGGCATCCATTTCGGGGCCAATGACGTTTTCCTGAATATAGTAGGAGGAATAAAGTCGGATGATCCGGCACTGGATTTGGCCATTGTAGCCGCCTTGATTTCTTCATTGGAAGATATCGCCATTCCAAGCAGGATGTGTTTTGCGGGGGAAGTCGGATTGTCCGGTGAAATAAGGGCAGTGAACCGAGTTGAAAAAAGGGTACAGGAAGCCGATAGGTTGGGATTCGAGCAAATATTCATTTCGAAGTATAACACAAAAGGAATCAATTTTTCCCAATATGATATACAGGTGAACCAAATTGGCAAAGTGGACGAATTATTCGAAGCATTATTCCAATAAAGTAAAAGAAGTTTTGAAGTCAGATCCGATGATGAGATTATTGTTTTATTATTTATTACCGGCCGGATTTTGTTTCGTCATATTATATATGTCTTGTGCCAATCCCGTTGCTCCTACGGGCGGCTTGAAAGATGAACAGGCTCCCGGCATTGACAGCCTTCGCTCGTCAATCAATCTGACAACTACCTTTACCGAAGACAAAATCGAATTGACCTTTGATGAATGGATCGTCCTGAATGACCCATACAATCAGATAGTCATTTCGCCTCCACTTGAATATCGGCCGAAAATCAAATTGAAAAAAAAGACGGTTGTCATAGAGTGGGATGAAAAGGAGGTCCTGAAAGAAAATACCACCTATATTGTCAATTTCGGTAATTCGATCAAGGATTTCAGGGAAGGGAATATTCCGGAAAACATGAAATACGTATTCTCTACCGGCTCCTCCATCGATTCCCTTTCTGCAAGAGGAGCAGTACTGGATATAGAAACAGGAAAGGCCATGAAGGATGTCTTGGTAATGTTCTATGATAATTTGGAAGATAGTATCGTCCGTAAGGAAAAACCTTATTATTTTGCCAAAACCGATAACAATGGTGCCTTCGAAATGGAATATATCAAAGGCGGCACCTATAAGGTCTTCGCCCTTGTTGACAATAATTACAATTATCTTTTTGATTTACCCAATGAACAAATCGGTTTCATGGAAGAACCGGTTGTCATCAACGATTCTTCCAATGTCATACTCAGTCTCCGCATTTTCGAGGAAGATCAGCCAATAAGAATTCTGGACAAGGAGTTGAAACAACAAGGACTGGCCAAAATAGTATTCAGTGAAGCTCCACGCAACCTGCAAGTCGGCTTATCCGATAATTTTTCCGAAGATTATCATTATTCCATTGTGAAGGATAGTTTATTGTTCTGGTACAAGGATACTTCCACCATTGAGGAAAGAAGTATTTATCTGAACATTCCCAATACAGATTTTTCAGATACCGTTTCCTTCAATATTCCCAGGAAGAAAAAGGAATTGTTCCCCCAAATGACCAGTCGCAAAAGTATTATCCTTTCTCCCAAGGACAGTCTGATCCTTGAATTCAACCAGCCGATTTCTAATGTGGATTTAAATCTAATTACGATAGAAAAGGATAGTTTGGTGATTCCTACAAAACCCTTATTCAATATCATGAACGACCCTCGTAAGGTCTATTTGGATTTCGAAAGTGAGGAAAACGGGAAATACCTTTTCAACATTCTTCCCAATGCCTTTGAAAACATCTATGGCAATTCCATAAAGGACACGATTGAGCTAAAGGTATCCACTCCCGACCTCACATCCTTCGGGGATTTGAAATTGAATGTGGTCGTTCCCGATTCTACGATTGCCTATATTTTCCGATTGGAAAATTCCAGAGGGGAACAATTGGATGAGCAACATTTTTCATCCGTATCATCCTATCAAAAAGAATACAAGACCCTCGGTCCGGGCAAATATTCCGTTATCATAATAGAAGACAGCAATGGAAATAAAAGAAGGGATTCCGGGAGTTATGATGAGCAACGACAACCGGAAAGGATATTCAAAAAACAATTGGAAGACCTTAGAAAAAATTGGGAATTGGAAGCAGAAGTCCAAGTGACTTTTTAACACTTCCAATTCCCCATTGGAAAAACAGATTTCAACTCATCTACCTCATCAAAACCAGTTTCTCCGCTTGCCCCAAAGATTGGCCATCCTGAACCAAGCGTGCAAGATATACTCCGTTATCTATGGAAGCCGGAACATCCACCATGCAATCACCGGTACATTGGGCAGAATAAATCAAACGGCCCGACAAGTCGGTCAGTTCCAACATATAATCCCCATCAAAATGATCACCAATATCTACTCGGAAAGTAGAACCGTCCACAGGATTGGGATAAATGGAAACCGATAATACTTCTTCCAAATGATGGGTAGGTGTGATTTGATTACAACCTTGATAATGTTCCAGATGTCCACCGTTTGGCATGACCAGATTTTCATCTCCCGGTTCGTAGAACATATAGGTATAAAAGAACAGCATCATTTCATCTTCTGTATCTTCTCCCAGGGTTACCCAGCTAGGAGGATTATTCACATTGGGATTTTCATTCGGATTATTGACATAACGGGCATAGCCATGCAGTTCCGTTCCTGCCGGCAGGATAATCGGTTCGGGGTAGTAATACATTCCTTGCCAATCAAAATCCCAATTCGGAATTTCCACCATATTGATTTGTTCCCCTGAAGGAAGTATGGCATACGACCACATTTTGGTACAAATCAAATGGGCATGCGGAGCGACTCCGAGGAAGGTTCTGTCTTCTTCCAATACCAATTTCTGATGTAGGGTCTTGGTTTCAAGGGGCAATATCAGGAAGGGAGGATTCTGTAAGTGTTGGATATGATCCAAGGTCTGATCCTGGAACACTTCCCTTGTATCCGTTCCTGTAGCAAATTTCATATTGACGGTCAGGAAATCCTGTTGACCGTCACTACCATCCGGATAGTGGACCTGCATAACTAGGTTGGCTCCTTTCTGAATCTTAATCCCTGTTCCTTCCGGTAATATCCAAGGACGTGAACCCGGTACCCATTCTCCAACAAGGATATTATTCCCTCCTTCGATACTACCTCCGCATTCGAATCCTAATTCAGGATCATTGGCATCGTCTATGACCGGTTCGTCCGTCAGATTCTTATACATCAATACGTGATGGACGATATTCCTATTATTCGGATAAACTTCTATTTCACTAATGAATTTATCTTCATCCCAATCGGGAGTAATGACAAAACATTTATACAAGTCATCATTAATACCCGGAACGGTATAGACCTCCGTAGTAAAGGTAACATCCGGATCGGTGATACCTGCTTCGGATGTAATAACGGGCGGCTCGGGAGCCATGGTGGGATCACCTTCCGGTGCCCCTGCATTGACCCATTCATTAAAAATGGTGATTTCCTCATCGGATAAAATATTGGCATTGGCAAACTCCCTATAATCCTGATTAGGCGGCCAGGGCGGCATGGATTTGTCGGCAATGGCGGCCTGCATTGCATATCGGTTATTGAATGCATCCTGATAATTCATCAGATTGAAAGGCCCGATGCCTTCCGAATTATGACAGGAACTACAATGGGAATAAACGATACAGGAAATATCCTCGGCCCAAGTAGGCTGGGCCATACCCACCGTTCCCCACAACAAGAGGACGATAACAGGTAGAATTTTATTCATTTGAATCCGAAATATTGTTCAATAAAGCCCTAAAGATAATAAGGTTCGGGATAAAATGTAAAAGCCCCGTTTCCTTGAAGTGGTGCTTTTGCCTTGAATATTACAAAGATCAATTGTCAATCCATGATAACAATCTTGTGGGTTCTGGTCAACTGGGTACCGTTTTCGACGATTCTGAAAAAATAAATACCGGTAGTCCAGCCTTGTTCTTCCACATCCAGAATAGTAGTCATTCCCGAAGGTCGGATAGTCGCTATTTTTTTGCCTGTGGCATCCGAAACTTCTATCATACTATCATTACCCGATATCTGCGGCAATTCTATACGGATATTACTACCATTAACCGGATTGGGGAATATTTCCATTTCCATCCTGATATCCAAATCGGCAATACCTACCGAATTTGTCGGTGTACAATCATCATGATGCCCGGCATGATCATCGGCATCGATGACGATGTTTTCATCTCCCGGCAATTTGAGTAGGAAGGAGACATAGAAAACCATCATTTCATCCGTCGTCGCTTCCCCTGCCGTAACCATTTGAGGAGGGTTATTCGGGTTGTTCGGATTATTGGACGTGTTATCATAGGTCGCATATCCATGTAGTTTGGTATTTGCCGGTAAAATAACAGGAGACTTGAAATCATAGAAGCCCTGCCAATTGAAATCCCATTCGGGAATATCAATGAGGGGAACGATTTCGCCGGAAGGCAATTCGGCTTCACAACGCATCGAAGTACAAATCAGATGGGCATGAGGAGCGATATTAATACCTGTCACATCAATGGGAATCTCAAATTCGGCATGGAAAGACTTGACCGTATTAGCCGGGATGACCAAGGGTTCATTTATATTTTCGATAAAGTTCAGTATCGGTTGATTATAGACTGTTCTCAGGTTATTGCCATCTGCGAATTTCAATTTGATTTTGGTCGCATCCACTTCCCCTGTACTGCCATTCGGATAATGAATCTGAACAACAATATTCGTACCGTTGGGCAGGGGAATACCCATTCCGGCCGGAAGGATTCTCGCTCTTGAACCGGGAGCCCATCCGGCGATGAGTTCCGCTGAAGAACTACCCGGCGTACCGAAGCAGGTAAAACCTTCGGAAGGATCATTATTGTCCTGATTGACTGCACTATTGGATAAATCCTGATAGACCAAAACATGATGGACGATGTTCCGGTTACCCGGAATGATTTCAATACCGGTAATGGATTTATCCTCCCCCAAATCGGTTTGGATGACAAAACATTTATACAAATCGGAACTGATGGGAGGGACGGTATATTCGGGTAATTCCAAAATCATATCCTCATCGGTAATTTCCGAAACGTTATCGAAAACCGGCGGTTCGGGAGCATTCATCGGATCTCCCTCCGGTGCTCCGAAGTCCACCCATTGGTTTATCAATGTGATTTCATCATCCGTCAGGACATTGGCATGGGCCAATTCCCTGAAATCCTGATTGGGTGGCCAGGGTGGCATGGATTTGTCATTAACGGAACTTTGTATGGCGTAGCGATTGGCATATGCCTCCGGATAATCCATCAGGTTGAATGGTGCAATACCGTTTGACGTATGGCAACCGGAACAATGGGAGTAAATAATACAGGCGATATCATCCGACCAAGTTGGTTGTGCCTGTGATAGTATTGGCCAAGCCAAAATTAGCCATATTGGAAAGTATATTTTTTTCATTTGCATTTAATTTGAACACCTATGTAATTTCCAAAAATACAAAATTCTATATTTGCATCATCAAAATAAAAATCATGAAACGTATTTTTTACTTTTTACTACTTGGTTCTCTCCTTACAGTCATTTCCTGCTCGGCTCCGGAAAAACCGGAATTCAGGAAACTGGAAAATGTAAAATTCAAATCCGCATCCATCAAGGATATGAAAGTCACCCTTACGGGCGATGCCGTGCTTTTCAACCCGAATGCATTGGGTGCGAATATTTCGGGTATGGATTTCGACATTTTCGCCAATGGGAAAAAAGTAACGAAAGTACGTCAGGAAATCACCGCCACCATACCGGCCAACAATACATTTAAATTGCCTTTGGAATTCGACATTCCCGTCAAGGAGGTATTTAAGGATTTCAAACCTACGATTACCAACATTTTCAATAAAAAGAAATTGAATTACAAAGTGGACGGACACCTGATTGTTAATTTGGCCGGAGCCAATATCAAAGTACCTGTCACACATGAAGACGAAGAAGAAATAAAATTTTTCTGACGTAATAATTTTATTCGTAAAGGGGTAATATCTTGTAAATCCCTCCCGGATTTTCCACGCCGAAATAAATATAACCATCGGCACATTGGCTTACGCTTCTTATCCGTCCGATGGTCGGAAATAATTTTTCTTCTTTGATGAAATTTCCTTCCGTATCCAAATCATTGCGATTGATATAATCGAATTTCAAAGAACCGGATAAAATATCTCCTTTCCACCCGGGGTATTTATCACTTGTAATAAAATCCATGCCGCAGACTGCGATGGAAGGCACCCAATAATGTTCGGGTTGTTCCATTCCCTCTTTTTCTGTGAGGTCGGTAATTTTAGTTCCGATATAATTAATTCCATAAGTAATGACCGGCCAACCATAATTCAAACCTGCTTCTACTAAATTAATTTCATCACCACCCCGGGGGCCGTGTTCATTATCATAGATTTTATTATTGACAGGATCATAGCACAATCCCTGCGGATTTCGATGTCCGTAGGAATAGATTTCTTTTTTTGCTCCGGGTGTATTATAAAAAGGATTGTCTTCCGGGACCGAACCATCATCCTTCAACCTTATGATTTTCCCTAAATGATTATCCAATTTTTGGGGATAGTCATCTCTTCGGCCACGTTCTCCAACAGAAACAAATAAATATCCTTCATTATCAAAAATCATCCGGCTACCATAATGACGATAAGTGTTTTCGTATGGTTCTGCCACAAAAATATCTTTTCCGTTTTGGATGGCATCATTTTTTAGTTCGCCCATAAAAAGTCCGGTGGTGCTTAAGTCCCCATTCGTTGGATGTGGCTTGGAATATGTGAGATATATTTTCTTATTTGTTTCAAAATCAGGATGTAATTGCACATCCATCAAGCCACCTTGATTTCTAAACATAACCTCAGGCACTCCTTGAATTTTTATTGCCTTTTGATTTTCTTTTTTCGAATAAAGCGTTCCGTTTTTATCTGTAAAAAACAAAGTACCGTCATTACTCTGTGTGATGCCCCAAGGAGAATCGGCCGCTTCCGTGATAAATTCCAATCTTAATTTCATTCCTTCGGATTCGAAAACAACACCTTGATCTTTTCCTGAGGAAAAATCTTCTGATTTTTTATTTTCTATGGCAGAACGGATATAATCCACCAAATCATAAACGGCCTTATCATCCAGGACTTCACCATAGGCCGGCATCCCGTCTTTATCCGCCCCGAATTTAATTACCTTGAACATGGATTCCCGATCTTCCCC
>JAHDFN010000145.1 GCA_020628145.1 Saprospiraceae bacterium
TTGATTTTTAATGAATGTAATATCCTGAACCGAGCGATGAACCTTGCATTTTTTGAGTGTGTGGGGGATGCCGATTTGGTGAATCATGAAATAGAAAAATATAAGGCCGTTACATTAGAAGACATAACCAGGGTAGCCTCGGAGGTTTTGATTCCTGAAAATTGTTCGGTGATTATATATCGAAAAAAACAAGCCGGAAATTAAAAACATTTTCATCTTCTTTTTCATCTTATGAATAGAGCTGGATTATTGGAAAAAAGATTCAGGGAAGTTGCCCTGGATGGAAAATGGGTGACCGGTACGAATTTCAAGGAACAGTTGTCCGAAATCGATTGGCAGGATGCTACTAAAAAAATAGCCCAGTTGAATACCATTGCCCAAATTACATTTCACGTCCATTATTATATCGCAGGATTATTGGAATATTTTGAAACGGGAAATCTGACGATTCGGGATAAATACAGTTTCGATATGGAGCCTGTAAAATCGGAAGAGGATTGGCAGGAACTGAAAACATTATTTATTTCTGATGCTGAAAAATTCGCCAATAAAACGGGTTCGTTTACCGAAGAAGAATTAAATAATGTTTTTTTCGATGAAAAATACGGAGATATCCATCGCAATATCGATGTCATAATAGAGCATTGTTATTATCATTTCGGACAATTGATGCTGATAAGGAAGATGCTGGGGGAAGGTGCAGTTGGCAGGGAGTGATTTTCCTCATTTAACTATTTGGATATTTTTTGCTTTTTTAAAAACTCCTTTTATATTTAAGGGAAAAACGAGAAAACCCGACTTGATGAAAACTATTTTCGTTGCAACTTCCAATGACCCCGATTCCCCTTTGGATTTATTAAGTAAGGAATACGATCTCATCTACGAATATTATCTGAGTTCTACTATTCGGAATACCCATTATTTTCATAGAGAAGAAAGAACTACGGCAGATTCCCTCTCTTCAAATATCCATAAATTCAAAGATGAAATAGAAATTTTCCATTTTGCAGGACATGCGGATGAAGATACCCTGAACCTAAGCGATAATGCTTTTGCAAATGCCAACGGGGTTGCCGATTTGTTGGGGCAGTGTAAGAATTTGAAACTGGTCGTTTTGAATGGTTGTTCGACACATGGCCAGGTCCAACGCCTGATCGAAAATGATATTCCCATTATTATAGCCACGTCCTCCATCGTACACGATAAAAGAGCCTTACAATTTTCTAAAAGATTTTATTACGAACTGTTCTCCGGAACCGGAAACATCAAAGAGGCTTTGAAATCGGCAGAGAGTGCTGTGCGGATAAATGATGAATCCATAAAAAGTAATATGATGCCAAGAGGGATTTCCCTTGATGAATTCGAAGAACAAAAAGATGAATGGAAAATCTATTTTAGGGAAGATTTGGAAAATACTTGGAAGGATATCACTTTTGAAAAATCGGATTATGAAGTTATCCAGTCAACAAAAAATAACCTAACGATTAGGGATAATAAGGGAACGCCTTTCCAAATTGAAAAAAACAGAAATGAATTCGTTTTATTCCTCGATAATAATAATGTCCAATATTTCAGGATTAAAAGCAAGGTATATGATAAAAGAGAGTTGAAAGACGATTACAGATTCAATTCCCTGATGCGATCAGTAGGGGTTATTACAATACAGCCTTCCAGATATGGAATACCCGAAAATCAGGGGATTAAAAATCTAATTCAGGGGCTAGGTTTATATATCAGTAAAACAGGTGTCGAATATAGTGATGAGCCGACCGAAATAATCAGTTTCTTTGGAGGCATGTTGGAAAACTTCCTTACCAAACTTTTATCCGAAGAGGGAAAGGATGATCCGATTTATCAGTTATCATTGATAACAGAGACCTTCCAGATTTCATTAAAATACCTTTCCTTTATACAAATGGTGGATTTTATTAAAAACAGTGAACCTGAAGATATAAAAGGAACCGCCATTGATGATTTTATCCATTTAAGAGTTGAGGAACACAATCAATTCGATTTTTTGAATTTACTGATTGTCGTAACAAAGATGTTGGAGCGACAGGTTGAAAAGGAAAAACGATTCGTACCTGAAATCGTCACCTTGGTTAACCAATTGGAAAAGGATAATAATCCTATTTTCAAAGCAGCCTTGTTTTTGCAGGAAAAACGCAATTTTGTGTTTAAAGGTATTATTCCCGAAGATGAATATCCCCACCCGAAAATACTAGTGGATATGTGTATGCAGATACTGATAAGGTGGCTGAGGCAGCTTGTTTTTTTGGCTAGATATAAATTGATTTCCATGAAGGATATCCGCTTGGATTATAGATTGAATTCAGTCGTCAATTTTAAATTTACCTGGGGGGAGTTACATGGGCTTTATTATAATTATTCGAAAAAACAGGACTTTGAAGATTCCTATACTTATAGCCAAAGCGTATTGTTGACCAAAAAGAATAAAGAAGAAAAATTAGTAGAGGGGGAAATAAGCAGTCTTAAAAATTTCCTTCCCCTTTCCCCATTCATTATTGATAAGAGTGTCTATATGGAAGGGAATACGAATAGTGGTTTCGATAACAATAGTAAAACGATGAAACAATGTCCGAACCTTATGTATTATTTAGGGATGAAATTTCCGAATATGGAATTAGAAAACAATAATGCGGACATTGAATATTCGAAGGGGGATTTTGAATATGTGTTTTCCGAATTGGAAAATGAATTGCAATATGATGTTTCTAAAATAAATAATATTTCCAATAAGAAATTGAATGTATCCGAAGATAATCCTTCTTCTTATTTATTAAATAATTTATATACCGACATTTTTAAATTAACCAATAAAGTAGAAGATGACTTCTGATGGAAAAAAAGATTCCCCCTTTAAATTTTTAGATGCTTACGATAAAGAAGATGAAAGGATATTTTTCGGGAGGAATAAGGAAATAAAGGAATTGTATGACGCACTGAGTGGGGTTAAGCATTTGGTGGTTTATGGCCCTACGGGGGTCGGTAAAAGTAGTTTGATAGAATGTGGTTTGAGGAATCAGTTTTCAGATGCCGATTGGATGGCGGTAACGATTCGGAAAGGAAATCATATTTCAAAATCATTTGCACTTAAAATGCAGGAGGCCCTCGCAGCCAAAGGAGAAGAATTGGATATTAGTCTTTCTGAAACCGATACTGATTTTTTTAAAAATTCCATAGAACGTTTATATAAGAATTATTTCAAACCCATTTATCTTTTGTTCGACCAGTTCGAGGAAATTTTTGTCGAAGGGACGGAAAATGAACGGAAAATATTTTTTGAACAACTCCGCATCTTAATAAACCATCGAATTCCCTGTAAGATAATACTGATTATGCGGGATGAGTTCATCGGTATTTTTTCAAAATATGAACATTTGAGCCCGGGTATTTTCCAATACCGGTATCGACTAGGGAAAATGGACAAGAACCACACTGTAAGTGTGACCAATAAAACTTTGTCTTCATATGAAAACCGTTCTTTTTATGACATAGAAAATCCTAAGGCATTATCTGAAAAAATCGTTGAAATCATTTCCAAACCCAATCTGAATAAAAAAGGATTTGAAAAGGAAGAGGTCGAATTAATCCACCTACAGGTATTTCTCAATGAGCTTTGGATTAAGGCGAATAATGTAAAGAAGGAAAATCAAAAACCCAAACTTGACATTTCATTAATCGACGAGGAAAAAGATTTTAAAAGTATTCTTACGGAATTCCTGAAAAGGGAAAATGAAACATTGGGAGAGGAATACGGTAAAAATATTCCGTTATTGGTGTTGGGATTGATGGTTTCGGAACATAAGACCAAATTGCAATTGAGCATATCCGATTTGCAAAAAGGAATAGCGGCCAATGATATAGAATTACAAAGCAAACTCGAAGATCTTATTCGGAATTTACAAGATAAGAAACTGATACGATCACTCAATATTGATAGGGATACGAAATATGAAATCAGTCACGATCTTCTTGCCGAAGCTGTTTTCGAAGGAAACCTGTCGGGGGAGTTGATCTTCCGAAAAAAGGCCCTGGAAACTTACAAGGTGTATTCCAATAGGACAGGCTATTTGGATAAGAACGGAATCAACCACCTCAAGGCTTTTGAAAAATACGCTCCTTTTCCAAAAGAATTAAATACTGTAATTAAAAGAAGTCTTACGCACTTAAAAAAACAAAAAGATGAAAAGAGGAGGAAAGCAGAAGCTCAGAAAAAGACTGATAGAAGAAGGAAGTGGGTGTATGTAATAATGGGAACTTTATTGTTGTTTGCTCTTTCATTTGCCTTGTTTAATGAGTTTAGGAGTAAGGAATTAGAAGCAGAACGAGAAGAATTAAATTTGGTGAATACGAAGCTAATGGATTTACAGGTGCAGAATGTTCAGTTATTGGCTTCAGAGAAACAAAACAATATTATCCTTGCAGAAAAAAATGATTCTTTAATCAATATTCAATCAGCTTTAGAGCAAAATCAGAATGATTTGGATTCTATCAACAACATTCTGAAAGAGCAGTCGATTGTACTAGCGGCAAAGAATGAAGAATTAAATGGAAAAGTAGAAACCATTAGCGAACAGTTGTTCGTCATAGCAGACCTGAATTATAAAAGTGCAACAAAAAATATTTATGATAGGCAATATAAAGCCGCACTTGAAGATTTGGAAAATGTAAGGAAATATGGTGTTTCAAAATATAGGGATTCGTTATTGTTTCTGTATATGAAAGTGGCATTTATTTATAATAATGCCGGAGCGTTTAAGGAGAGTGTAAAGCTATTGAATCGAACTGCGGATATCAAAGGGTTGAATTTACAGTCATTAAAAACCCAATTGAAAACAATTCCCAAAAACCCATTGGAAAAAAGAAAATATTTGAATGCACTGATAAAAAAGTATTGCCGTAATCATACTCGGTTTTCTTTTTACAAAGGATTTCCTAAAATGGTTTTTGTTGAAGGTGGCCCCTACACTTTAGGATGTGATTCATTGGTGAGTGATTGTACATTTAAGGTGAAAAGAAATAATGTAAGACCGGTAACTTCCGGACCTGATTTTAAAACACCGGATCTTGAGGATGTCGAATTTGAGGAAATCGGTCCGGATTCGATAGAAATCCGTTTCGACAATCGAGGCCAATACAACTTGAAATCCTTTTACCTATCCGAAGCGGAAACGACCTGGTTCCAGTATCTGGTTTATTGTGATTTGGTAGGAAAAGTAAACCCAAGAATACCGAGTTGGGGTTTATATGAAAGACATCCCGTCGTTAATGTTTCTTGGATAGATGCTATTAGATATTGTAATTGGAGGAGTGAGCAGGCGGGTTTGACAAAAGCATATATACTTATGGGGAATAATTTCATGAGTATGAATAAAAAATCAAATGGCTTCATGTTACCAAATGAAGTAGAGTGGGAATATGCAGCGAAAGAGGGGCAAAGTCAATTAAATTATAAATACAGTGGTTCTGATGACCTACTTAAGGTAGCTGTATTTAGGAATGTATTTTCTGGAAGAGGTACAAAAAAAATAATGACAAAAAAACCGAATTCATTACAATTATACGATATGACCGGTAATGTGCAAGAATGGTGTCATTATTCTAATGAATTCAATACGTTTCATGTTGAAACAAAATATACTAAACCAATAAGAGGGGGGAGTTGGAAATACGGTGTTCTAGAGAATCACATATTAATAACTAAGAAAAATCCTAGGAATTCAGAAACCAACGATACCGGTTTCCGCATCCTACTCCCGGCATCTCAATAAAAAATAAAACATACGAAATATGAAAATTAATGCATTGTTCATCGGAATCAACAAATACAAGGATTCCAAAATTCGTGATTTAGGTGGTTGTGAAAACGACGTCCGTGATTTTTCGAATTATATAAAGGAAGCCGTAGCAGCCAATAATTGGAAATTAAATGCAAAAAAACTAATAGATGAAGATGCCGGGAAAAAAAATATAGAAAAGCAATTCCTTTGCCACTTGGGAAAAGCAAAAAAGGATGAAATCTGTCTGCTTTATTTTTCCGGTCATGGAGGACAGGAAAAGGCACATGATGCATTTATTCCACATGAGTCGGATGGAAAACTGGAAGTATTGGTTTGCCACGATTCCGAAATAGAAAATTCCGAAAGTTTCATAGCCGACAAGGATTTAAGATATCTCATCCGGAAATTATATGAAAACACCCAAGCTAGAATAATAACCATTTTCGATTGTTGCAATTCGGGAGAGAATGTCAGGAGCATGAAGAAAATAAGGCGATTATTCCGGTCCGGGCAAAAAAGAGATTGGTCGGGATTTATTTTCCATGATAAGATCAACGAAACCGAAGTTAAGGAAGCACAGGTTTTGGACGATGTATTGCCTCAGGGACATTATCTCCACATGGCAGCCTGTTTGGATAAGGAAAGTGCGTATGAAATAGGTGGTCATGGAATTTTCACTTCGGCGCTTATCAGTCTGCTCAAACAAACCAAGGGGAGTATTTCTTATTTTAATTTGGTATCATTGCTTCGATTGAAATTAATCGGAAAAGATAATTCGCAGACTCCCGTATTATCAGCCTATGGGAATGAGGACTTGAAATTCGAATCATTTTTAGGAGGTATAACCCGGCATCAGAAAGATAAGGGGAATATTATTTTCAATACAACTCAACAATACTGGTATCTCGATACCGGTGCAATTCACGGAATTGATCTTAAAAACGAAAACCTGAAAATTTGTCTTGCAGATGAGGAAGGAAATGACATCAAGGAATTAAAACCCAAAAGGGTTTTATTGGATGCAACGATTTTGGAAACCGGCGATACCCGGGGTTTGGATATCAGTAAATCCTATCCGGTAAATGTATCAGGATTCGTTATGGGTGATTTGAAAATATTTCTAAAAGGGGAGGGGGAAGCCATTAATGTTTTCCGGGATGAAATCGAAAAATTGGATTCGGTAGGACTTACGCCTTTAGTATCTGAAGCAGATTATATCTTGGAATATGAAAATGAAAAATTCTATTTGCTCAATCCATATAATTTGAAACCCGTAGTCAAGCAGACCCTCTTCAACAAAGGCAAAGGAATTCCAAAGATGATAGGCTATATCGAACATATTTCAAGATGGACGTTTTATAGGAATCTCAGAAACCCATCGGCAAGGGAAAAAGATTTTCCGAATTTGGAATTGGATATAAAAGTAGAAAATAACATGGGGGATTTTAATCCGATTGAGTTCGATAAATTCGATGCCAAACTTACTTTTTCGAATAAGAAAAAAAGAAAGGGGAAAATGCAAATCGAACTGAAGAATAAATCATACAGTTCCCAGTTCTGTTCATTATTTTGCTTCAATCAGGATTTCGGTTTGTTGACGAAATTAATAGGAGATGGAGTAAAGGAAATCATATCCAAAAAATCAGTAAAAATATATGGAGGAAAATCAATCTCCTTTAAGATGAGTGATTATATCCATGAATTTAATTGGGAAAAAGAAACCATATATCTTTTATTGATTGCGAGTAGGAATATGTTCGATGTAGCCGGGTTGGGTTTGGAAGCATTACCTCATCCTTATTTGGAAGGAACGAGATCTTATTCCCGACGCTCAGGAAGTGTAGGTTTTGAAAACCATACCTATTTTCCATATTGGCAGACACGATTATATACTTTGACAATGGATAACCGGGATTTTCAAAAGGAAGAAGTACCCCGCCGTTTAGTGTATGCTTAACATGTGGTTTTTTATCCTGTACTTAGAAAATCAATAAAATCAGAACATTTCCTGTTTCGTATTTTTCCATTGTCTCTTATTGATGAAATTATAAGTTACATAAAAATCAAAAAGAAAAAACCAATCCATGTCCTCACTGTCACCTCTTTGTTTTCCAACATTGAATAAAAATCCTTCACCCATGATATCACTACTGCGATCAGCCAATTCGGCTGCAAGCTCACCATTGGCGGCAGCTAATAATCCGTTATCCACATAAGTCGTACTGACATCATCCAGATAATCGGTAAATGTTTTCCTGAATCCCATCTCGAAACCCATGAATAATTTCCTGCCGATATTATACCTCAAATCCAATCCGAAGGGAATACTGAATTGGGTCAGTTTATATTTTTCCCGATCCGGGAATTCGGACATCCCCTGGCCTTCCGTTCCCAAAGGTTGTAATTTATGCCATTCGTCATTGAATTCTGCTTTGGGGCTGAAATTGAAAACACCTCCTCCGACAAAAAGGAAGGGGGATAATTTCCCTAAAGGTCTGTCTTTTCGAATCAAAGCCAGAATATCCACTTGTCCCGTAATCGTGAATTCTGCGATATGTGATTTGAAATGCAAATTCCTGAGCGTGAACCCTGTTGCATAATCGTATGCAGAAATGGTCCCATAACCGACTTGTGCCTTGGCGGCAATCGCCTGATTGAAATTGTACCTATAAAAAAGATGACCCGAAAACTGGAAGCCTTCCATGACGAAAAGTTTCTTGGTCAAATCACCATGATAAAGGTAAGTTCCAAGTCCCAATCCGACTTCGGAGAATTTTTGTCCTTGTGAAAAATTAATAAAAGTACAACTGATGAATAATACCAGTATCAGAGATTTTAAAGTATTCATTGAGTACGGTTTTGTTTTGTTTATTTCGAATTCGAAACGGAAAACTACTATAATTTCGGCATGTAAATATAGTAATGATATATGGTTAACATTTCTTATCTGTGCCTCGTAATGAAGGCGGTAGCTTATATTAAAAACTATGGTAATGCGGAAGGTGTTGACTTGCAGTAAGCTGGGGTTGGGGTGGCCTAGGGAGTCTGTTCGGATTTGACTTTAAGGGAAGAAAGTTAAATCCGAACAGGTTCTTAATCTCTACGATACATTTCGAAGAGGGCAATGTCCTTTATTGTACGAACCCAGGCATGGGAACGTTAGACCTCCTTAAAAAACTGCACCGCAAATTCACAGAAATCAATAATGATTTTCTTATCCAAATCAAACTCTTTACGGCTGCCTAGATAGTTGGTGGAAGTAGGAGTGATTTCCTTACCTGCTGCCAATTCCTCATAATTCAAGCACTTGATATGTTTTTTGGAAACCAGAATGATATAGGCGTTTTCATAAGGATAATCCTTGGGTAGATCCTTGAATTTGAATTCCCCACTGGCACGGAATTTCACTTCTAGGAAATACACCGATTTCGATCTGGGATCTTGTATCACAAAATCGGGCATCCTCCGTATTTCCTGTGCCACATCGGAACGGACACCTTTTAATAATTCCATGATGCCCGGAATGGTGTTTTCCATACCGTAACGGAAGACATTATACCCCAGACTTAGGAATAATTCCTGTATGAGTGTTTCGGCTATACGACCTTTTATCATGTTATAGCGGTAGTTCCTGTCCTTGTCGCTTAGACCTTCTTGTTGTGACTTGGGTTTTGTTTTTTTCTCTTGGGTGGCTGTCTTTGTATTTTCCTTATTGTTGGATTGATAACAGGGATAACACAAACCTCCATTGTATTTGGTGTATGCACCGCATTTGATACAGTCCGGCATTATCTTTTATTTTTTTGTATTTTCTATAATTTTTATTTGTTGATCTCAACTGTTTTCAACAATCTCGATTTCTTCTTCCGTCAAACCGTAAAGGTCATAGACCATGCGATCTATCTCCTTGTCGGTTTTTTCGATTTCCGATTTTATAGCTTGGGCTTTTTCTTTTTGTTCGTTGAAATATTCCATCCATTCCGCTTCTTCGTTTAGGGATAGTTTTTTATATTCTTCTTCATTCTCTTTGGCAGATTTTTTTCTTGCTTTTTCAAGTTCTTTTAAAAATCCTCCAAATTCTAATTCATGCCATTTTCGTAGTTTATTAGGTATTTTAACTATATTAAATTTTGAATCGATCAGTTGTATTTTATTGCTTGTTAATGAAATTAAATTTTCATTTAAATCTGATAGTTTTTTTGCTAATTTAGATATGGATTCAACATAATTAGTAATAGCAGGAATTGGTATTATATTTAAATTGTTTTTATTTATGTTTAGATACCCTCCAGCCATTGTATTTGCTGAGTTTGCAATTCTAAATAAGAAATTAACTAATCTTGAGTTTATCAACCCACCAATAAAGTTTAAATCCTGATTGTTTGTTGCAGTAATTAAAGTTGTTGATTTTAATGGAAGATATTCACATTTTTCATCTATAAAACCTTCTATTCTTAAAGCCATGCCAGCAATACAGATTCTTGGTTGATTCGTCCAAATCTTTTGGTTGATTTTTGTTTTATCAATAACGGGATATTTATACTTGTCCTTTATATAAGATAAATCTTTATAGCCCCATAAGTTTAAAAACGGATCTATAGTTCCAGAATTTATAAGTTTAAATTTTTCAGAATCTTGTTTTTTTGAATCCTCAATAAACTCTTTTATTTCGTATGCTTCGGATACAGTTGCAGCACTATGAATCTCGTAGTTATTAAAATCTTTTAATTCCTTGTATTTCTTTTTGATTTTTGAATATAAGTTATAATTTAAATCTAAATATAAAGCCCAGTTATTTTCTTTTTGCTTTTCTATAGTAAATGATTTGGTATTCATATTTGCTGAAGATGATATTTTAATTGTTTTAGAGTTCTTATTTTTATCTATAAATATAATTACCGGGTAAACATCTACTTTAAAAACATTTTCTTTAGAAAAATCAAAAATTTCCTCTAGTGAAAATTTATTATTGATTAATTGACGTAGTTTCTCTGCATAATTTGCACTAAGAATTTTATTTGGTATTATATAAGAAATTTTACACCCTGCTTTTAATAAATTCAATCCTTGTTCCACAAAAGGAACAAATAAATCCCAATTCCCCGAAGCTGATTCAAAAGTAGTACTTATATGAACTCTTTCTGTTTGATAATTTTTAGTCATCACTTCAGAATCAACATAAGGCGGATTCCCAATCACCACATCGAATCCCCCTTTTTCAAAAACATGCGGAAATTCCTTTTCCCAGGAGAAGGCCTTGTCTCCGGCCACTTCCGGATCATCTATGAGGGAATTGCCACATTTGATATTGGAGTTGAGGGTGGTGAGTTTCCTGTTGGGTTGTGCAGAGCGT
>JAHDFN010000146.1 GCA_020628145.1 Saprospiraceae bacterium
GGATTCCCATAATAGGATGGAAGGGTTTTTTGAGTTTTAAGACAAAAGTATGATCGTCTGGAGCAGAAAACGGATTTTCATCAGCAACCCTGTCCTTGAAAATCCAAGCACCGGGAGAACCTGTTTCCGGATCGATTATCCGATTGAAGGAATACACGAAATCTGCAGCGGTTACCTGCCTTCCCTTACCATTTGGGAATTGTGGGTGATCATGGAATCTGACATCTTTTTTCAGGGAGAATGTAAGTGTTGTACCATCTTCGGACACTGTCCACTTTTCTGCGATATTGGGTTTTACATTTAATTTCTCATCCAATTCCACAAGACCGTTGAAAAGATGATGTACCGCCCAGATATTATTCTGACTCCTTGCAAAAGCAGGATCCAATGAAGTGATCGTATTGGGTTGATTGTATTTGAATATTTTATTGGATGTAGTTTGATCCGACGAGGAATTCTCACTGGTACAAGAAAATAAAATACAGATACAAAAAGAGAATAAGTAAAAGTATAAGGAGGAAGATTTCATAGTGATTTTACATTAAAAAGAAAGAAAAGAATCCAATTGGCCTGAAATGATATCACGGGTAGAATCATCTTTTAATTTTCCGGCATCATCCAATAATAAATGACAGCCTGAAATGGGTAGTTTATTGGGATGGACTGCGATTCCGATATGATGCAACATACCCGTCAAATGTTCCATGCCTCTCAGGTTGCCGGCTCTACCCATAGCGATTCCGGTCAATAAGGCTTTTTTACCTTTGAATGTTTCTTTTAATTTCCTGATGGATATAGCATCGATAAATAATTTTACCACGCCGGGAATACTACCATTGTATTCGGGAGTGATGAAAACAAATTTTTGGGTTGGAATCAGCACATCGTCTTGTACTTGTTTTAAATCCCCATGCATTTTTTCACCATCGTACATTTCCGAATGCAACATTGCATTTTGTAGCTTTTCCAAACAAACCAATTCGACGCCACCGGAATACTTTGCCCTTAATTCTTCAACATAATGTTTAGCGTATTTATGGGTATTGGAATTGGGACGGTTGGTTCCGCAAATTACGGTTATCATAATGTAGGGAGTATTATTGGACTGTATCTTGAAAAAATTATCTGTCGGCTTGATAATTTGAATATTCAAACACCTGTGCCGATTTTGGTGAAAACTTTTCAGAATAAAGCCTGTTGATCAATTAAATTCCGGCCAAAGGTAAGCAATAAGGTATAATTAAACCCGAGCCATACGGTGACATTGGGAAAATTATTTACAGAAGGTTGTATGTAAATGTTATTTCAGGCTATCTAATACAACTTTAACGTACCTTTGTCACTAAAATTTATCTGAAAACAATCAAAAAGAATCACTTACATTCATTCTTAAATGGATCGGTTTTAGGTAGAGATTAATTATGTATAATAAAAAGTTTAAAAGGTGGGTTATGCTGATGGGTATGACCCTTTGGGCATTCAATATCCATTCACTGGATTGTGCTACTTGGACGGAAGGAGCCTTTGATGGCGGTTTTTGTTCTCTTAATATTCTAAATGAAGCAGCCACCCCTTGTAATGATAATGGTACGGGAAATGATCCTAGTGATGATATCTTTGGTTTTAATTTTATTGTTCAATCGAATAACGGAGGCCCTAGTTTACAATACATGGTAAATGACGGTTCAATGGATTATGGCCCTTTTGCATATGGAATTTCCAATTCTATCGTTCTTCCTGCTGACGGAAATGCCTATACGATTATTTTTTCAGATGTTGACGATCCAACTTGTCAGGTTACAACAACAACCGCCCAAAACGCATGTTCTTTAGATTGTACCTTAGCACTGAATAGCTTTGATCTTATCGAATGCAACAATAATATGACTCCCATAGAACCCATAGATGATTACCTTGTCTATGATTTCAATCTTTCCGTTTCCAATTGTCCGGTAGGCTCTACATTCAGTCTAATGGATTCGAATGGTAATACTTACGGCCCCTATGCATATGGAACGACCCATTCGGTTGTCATCCCTGCATTCGGAGGGGATATTTCCCTGACTTTTTCAGATGGTGCCTGTAACTGTTCCATCACTGAGGTCATTGATGGAGACCCTTGCTCTTTCCAATGTGGAATCATTGTCACCCAATCTTCCAGTATGTTATGCGAGGATAATGGAACTCCTTCGGATCCTTCAGATGATACTTTCGATGTTATTGTGAATGCCGAGCCTCTTAATTCTTCTGTTGGTAATCAATTTACGGTTACCAATGGTGTGGCCGTATTCGGCCCCTTTGATTACTTTGTCGGAGGTACGATTACACTTCCGGCTGATGGTTCAAATACCGATATTTTCTATACTGATGTCGATGATCCTGATTGTGTGGATTTCATAACCGTTAGTATGCAATCTTGTTCTAACCTATGCGTATTTTCGGTTGAAGATGCTACCATTGTTTCATGTGATGATAACGGAACCAATTCTAATTCCAATGATGATGCCTTTACGGTGAATGTTGATGCTTCTGCCATTAATCCTAGCGCAACCAATGAATTCATGGTTTCGGACGGATTGAATACTTATGGCCCATTTGAATATGGAGTTGGAGGTCAGGTAGTCTTACCGGCAGATGGATCTAATATTCAATTGACCTACTTTGATTTAGATGATAATACTTGTAGTGGAACTACAATAGTGAATATGATGCCTTGCTCCTCGCCTTGTACTATGAATATTGATGAAATCAATACGTCCATATGTTTTGATAATGCAACGCTTACAGATCCTACTGACGACACCTTTACCGTAATTTTCAATATCAGTGCTGTTAATGCGGGGCCAAGTGGCAAATTTACCGTTTCGGATGGAACGAGTTCCTACGGTCCTTATGATTATGGTATCGTAGAATCAATAACCCTTCCGGCCAATGGTAACAATATCGCATTGGCATTCACGGATTCTGATGATCCGGCTTGCAGCGATATCACTGTGGTTTCTATGCCGTCATGTTCCAATCTTTGTACTTTCAGTATTGATGAGGCTTCATCCAACCCTTGTAATAATAATGGAACTCCTTCCGATCCTTCAGACGATTTCTTTACGGTAAATGTCAATGCTTCGGCTGTAAACCCCGGAATGACGAATCAATATGTTATTAATGCCGGTGCGAATGTTTTCGGTCCGTTCGATTACGGTTCTCCGGAAATTATCACCCTCACGGCCGATGCAAGTAATATTGATTTGATCTTTATTGATGTGGACAATCCTAATTGTACGGATACGCAAAGTGTGAGTCAGAATTCCTGCTCGGATGAATGTGCTTTCTCAATTGATGGTTTGACTGATATCGGATGTGATGACAATGGTACTCCCGGTGATAGTACGGATGATTTCTTTACCGTCCAGGTCAATGCTTCTTCGGTAAATGGCGGAATTTCCAATCAGTTTTTGGTAACGGATGGTGTGAATGTTTTCGGCCCTTTTACTTATGGAATCGGTGGGACATTTACCCTTTCTGCCGATGGTAATAGTTACAATCTCATATTTTCGGATGTGGATGATTCTTCTTGTTCTAATATATCATCTATTTCTTCTAATCATTGTTCAGGGATTTGTGTATTGACGATTGAAGACTCCGTTGTCTTATCCTGCTTTGATAATAATACACCCAATAATCCTACAGATGATATTTATGAGGTTTCTGTAGATGCAAGCATTGCCAATGGTACCCCCGGAAGCAATGAATTCACCGTTTCGGATGGAACGAACACATTCGGCCCTTTTACTTATGGTAACGGAGGGGCTGTTCAGCTTCCTGCCGATGGAAATTTTTACACTTTGGTATATGAAGACATTTCAAATCCGGGATGCAGTTCTTCCGTAGAGGTAAGTCAGCAACCCTGTTCGGGGCCGTGCGATTTAAGTATGGATTTGTTGGATATCTCCGAATGTAATGATGCCGGAACAACAGAAGATCCTCTGGATGATACTTATCAGGTTTCGATGATTGTCAATGCCATTGTAGGAGGTGGGAATGCCAATCAATATAATATAGTTATCGGTCCGGATACTTATGGTCCGTTTCAATATGGTTCTACGGCCTCGGTAACCCTTTCTGCTGATGGTATTACCTCTGTGTTGAATATCGTCGATACTGAAAATTCTTTCTGTAATCAATCAACAACCGTAAATCAGTCGGCATGTTCCGGTTTATGTACTTCCCCTATCACAAATGTAGATTATCATGTCAACCAGCCGCAATGTAGTGGTGACAGAACCGGGCAGTTGGTCATAGATTCGATATATGGGGGAAGTCGTAATTTTATGTTTTCGTTTGATAATGAGAATTTCTATCCCAACGATTCTGTACCGCATCTTTTTATAGGAGCATATGACTTTTACATAACCGATAGTTTGGGTTGTACCTATGACTTCCCATTTGAAGTGGAAGAGCCATTTTATTATGATGTTGATTTGGGGCCGGATACGACTTTATTATTAGGCGAATCGGTAGAATTGTTTATTTCCACCAATATTCCATTGGGGCAGTTCGATTGGGCATGGTCTGATACTTCTTATCTGGATTGTACACAATGTATAAATCCTACTACTTCACCGGCAGAATCAATTCAATATATTATAGAAATGACGAGTCCCGATAGTTGTTTTATTTCCGATACATTAAATATTACCGTATTGGAAAATTATAATATATATATCCCCAATGCCTTTTCTCCTAACGGAGACGGATTCAATGATCTTTTTACTGTTTATCCCGGAAGGGGAGTTGCAGAGATACAAAGTGTCCGGGTATTTGATCGCTGGGGAAGTTTGGTGTATGAACAAGGGGCATTCATCCCCGATAATTCCACATCTATTGAAATCGGATGGGACGGAACTTTAAGTGGTCGTATGATGAATCCGGCGGTATTTGTATATGCGGTGGATTTAAAATTGGATAATGGTGAAATCATCAGATTGAATGGAGATGTGACCTTATTAAAATAATTTTCGTCAGACATAATAATTCCGTTTTGATGACAGTTATTAATCCATTCTCATCCAAATCAAAGATGAAATGAACTTTAAAACCTTCTTTTTCGCTTTATTTTTCCTATCCTTTTTTTCTTGTTCCGATTTAACTGTTGAAGAATCGTTTGCCAAAGCGGAGGAGGAAGATAATCGCAAATGGTATTACATCCATGTGCCTGATATGAATTGCCGTGATGGAAGTTGCACGGGAATCGGATTCAGAGCCAATACCCGGTCAGATAAGCTATTGATTTATCTAGAGGGGGGAGGAGCCTGTTTTAATAATCCTACCTGTATTGCCAATCCCTCCAATTTCAAAAAGATACAATTTGCTGCTTGGAAAAATTCCATTGGGCAATTGGGCATTTTTAATGAATCCAATGATAATAATCCGTTTAAGGATTGGAACATGGTTTATATCCCGTATTGTACGGGTGATATTCATGGGGGGACGAATGATAAAGCGGATATCGGTATCCGAAAGAAACAGAAAATGTTGGGATATGCCAATGTTACTGCTGTTTTGGAGGAATTGGTCGGATATTTCGGAGAAGAACGATTTGAAGAGGTTTTCCTTACCGGAACAAGTGCGGGGGGCTATGGTACTTTGATGAATGCAGGTCAAGTGGCTGATTATTTCGTGCAGTCGAAATTGACCGTATTGAATGATTCAGGTCCGGTGTTGTTAAATCAGGATGCACAACCCGATTGTTTGGATGAACATTGGGAAACTACTTTCGATTTGAAAGTACCTGATGATTATAATGATTTCATCACAGGAGATTATGGAACCAACCTCAAGGCAATATATGAATACCTGGCTAGGAAGTATCCCGATGTGGATTTCGGCTTGGCTGTTTACACCAAGGATTTGGTAATCCGTGAATTTTACGGTTATGGAGATGATGATTGTGAAAAATTATCCGGTTTTCCCGGCCCTTTGGATGGTGATGTTTTTAAAGATGCATTATTTCATGTTAGGGAAAATGTTTTATTCGATTTCGATAATTGGGGGAGCTATTATATCAATGGTTCAAGCCATACATTGAATGTTTTCAATAAGTCATTCAACAATTTGGAAGTGGATGGCCATTCCTTCAAGGATTGGGTCAATGATTTAAGAGAAGGCAATGCTCGTCACGTAGGGAATTATTAATCAATTCCCCAGTCTTTTAAAATCTGATCCTTATCCGCACCGGATTCGGGTGAGCCGCTTTTTATTTCTGAAACGGTTCTGCTGAATCTAGGTGCCGGTGCCGGCTGTTGGATCCCATCCAATTCGATATAGGTTTTTCGGGCTTGGTTATGATGATGGCCGGGCGCTTCCGTAAAATCCAGAACAGGAGCAAAACAGACATCGGAACCTTCTAACAAATCGCACCATTCATCCCTTGTTTTTGTTTTGAATTTTTCTTCCAGAATGGATTTCATTTCTGCCCACTTCCCAGTGTTATATTGTTCTGCAAAATATTGATTGTCCAATTCCAATTTGTCAATGAGTTCCTTATGGAATTGAGGCTCTATCGAGCCGATGGAAATATATTTCCCATCTTGCGTCTCATAGGTATCATAAAAATGGGTTCCTGAATCCAACCAGTTGCTACTCCTTTCGGGTACCCATTGTCCGAAGGCATGGAGCGTATGGAAAATCGACATCAACAAGGCAGAACCATCCGTCATGGCTACATCGATAACCTGACCTTTGCCTGAGTTTTTAACTTCCAATAATGCGGCAAGAATCCCCGTAACCAAAAACATCCCACCACCACCATAATCTCCGACAAGGTTGAGTGGTACTGTCGGTTTTTCATCTTTTTTTCCAATAGCATGTAATGCACCGGTCAATGAAATGTAATTCAAATCATGTCCGGCCGCATTGGATAATGGCCCATATTGGCCCCAACCGGTCATCCGGCCATAGACCAGTTTTGGATTCCTTTTCAAACAGATATCCGAACCCAATCCCAATCTTTCCATGACTCCGGGTCTAAAACCTTCAAAGAGGACATCGGCCTTTTCTATCATTTTCAGTAGGATCTCAATATCCTTTTTATCTTTCAGGTTGAGGATGACCGACTTTTTGCCCCGTCGATTACAATCCGGAGTTCCTTTGGGAACTGAGCTTCCCGGCCGTTCTATCATGACGACTTCAGCACCCATGTCAGCCAACAGCATGCCTGCGAATGGTCCCGGCCCTAAACCTACCATTTCTATGATTTTAATTCCCTTTAATGGCCCCATCATTTGTACATTTTATTTGGACTCAAAGTTAACCAAAATGTAAATCAATAATTTGGTAACAATGGTTACATTCCTATATTCAAAATAGTATCATCTTTGCACTGAAGAACACTTGTTTTTATTATAGGATTCTTCATTCATAAAAAACGTAGAATTATGGACTTCATATTAGAACCTTGGCCCTGGTGGGTCGCCGGACCGGTCATTGCTTTGATAATGGCCCTGCTGCTTCTTTTCGGTGCCAATTTTGGAATGTCTTCCAATTTGAGAACTGTTTGTACAATGGTTGGAGGAGAGAAGTTTTCCGATTTTTTCGAATTGGATTGGAAGGCTCAAGGTTGGAATCTGGCGATTGTAATAGGAGCTATAATAGGCGGATATATTACCGTTACTTTTCTAAGCTCGGGCGAAACCGTGGATCTCAACCCGCAAACCGTCGAATCCCTTCAATCCCTGGGTTTTGAAAATGCCGGAGGAACTATGGTTCCTCTTGAAATTTTCGGGCAAAACGCATTGACATCCATAAAGGGCGTTTTGATATTACTCATAGGTGGTTTCCTTGTAGGATTCGGCTCCAGATATGCCGGAGGGTGTACATCCGGACATGCCATAAGTGGTCTGAGTGACTTGCAGGTTCCTTCACTTATAGCGGTTATAGGTTTTTTCATCGGAGGATTGGTGATGACACATTTTATGCTGCCTAATATTTTTTAGTTTTTTATTTTACTCATCTAAAAAATTCTTTACAATGAAATATGCGAAATTCGTCATAATAGGGATCATATTCGGCATCATAATGGCTAAGGCGGAGTTGATCTCCTGGTTCAGGATTTATGAAATGTTCAGATTCGAATCATTCCATATGTATGGTGTAATCGGTTCTGCGGTCATCCTCGGCATTCTCTTCGTTCAAATCATCAAGAGAACAGGAGCTAAGGATATATCAGGACAAGAAATAAGCATCAATCCAAAGAAAATGGGTGTGACCCGGTATCTGTTGGGTGGGATTATTTTCGGATTGGGTTGGGCATTGGCCGGGGCATGTCCCGGACCGATGTTCGTATTGGTAGGTTATGGTTATTATTCCATTCTTATTGTTATCTTAGGAGCTATTCTCGGAACCTTCGCTTATGGACTTTTAAGAAATAAATTGCCTCATTAATTCTGATCCGGAACAAATAAATGCTGATGAAAATGGCAAAATACCTCCAGATTCCCGAATGGATTAGGAATTATGATAAAAAGGACTGGTCTGGCGATTTATTTGCCGGACTGACTGTTGGAGTCATGTTGATTCCTCAAGGGATGGCTTATGCCATGTTAGCAGGAATGCCTCCCATATATGGGTTGTATGCAGCGACAATTCCAATCATAATTTATGCTTTGTTAGGAACATCCCGGCAATTATCGGTAGGGCCTGTGGCTATGGTTGCACTTTTGGTATCGAGTGGGGTAGGTTTATTAGCAGAATCGGGAACGGAAACCTACATTGCCCTTGCATTATTTTTAGCTTTCATGGTAGGGGTTATCCAGTTAACAATGGGGGTTTTCCGTTTGGGTTTTATAGTGAATTTTCTTTCACAACCGGTTATCTCAGGGTTTATTTCCGCTGCGGCAATTATCATATTTTTCAGTCAGATGAAAAATGTTTTGGGAATCGAAATTCCTCGGGGAAAAGTCCATGAAACAATTTACAATATTATTGCCCAATTTAATGCATTTAATATTCCTACGATATTAGTAGGGGTTGTTTCGATGTCTATTTTGGTTTTTATAAAAAAAATGAAAAATAGAATTCCGGGGCCGGTTGTTATTGTCTTATTGGGGATCATCATTACTTATTTATTCCGACTGAACCAATACGGAGTAAAAATAATAAGGGATGTTCCAAGTGGTTTGCCATCATTCGGTATTCCCGACATGGAATGGAATACGATGTTGATGTTATTGCCTACGGCTCTTACGATATCATTTATCAGCTTCATGCAATCATTTGCAGTAGCAAAAGCGATCCAGAAAAAACATAAATATTATGAATTGGATAATAATCGGGAATTGATTGCATTAGGATTGTCAAATATCGGTGGTAGTTTTTTTCAGGCATTCCCGGTTAGTGGCGGATTTTCAAGAACGGCAGTAAATGATCAATCCGGAGCAAGATCGGGCTTGGCCTCCATTATCAGTGCTTCGTTGATAATTATGACCTTATTGTTTTTTACGAAATATTTTTATTTTTTACCCAAGGCTGTTTTGTCCTCGATTATAATGGTGGCTGTTGTAGGTTTGATCGAATTCAAGGAAGCCAGACATTTGTTTAAAACGGATAGAAAGGATTTTACCTTGTTTATGATTACGGCATTGGGAACTTTGGCATTGGGAATTGAAGAAGGTGTTCTGTTGGGTGCATTGATTTCTTTGGCAATGGTGATTTATCAGGCGGCATATCCGCATATCGCTATTTTGGCTCGGGTTAAAAACAGCCCGGTTTATAAGAATATCAACCGTTTTGATGATCTGCTGCCTATTAAGGATACATTTATTTTTAGATTTGATGCAAGGCTTTATTTTGCCAACTGTAATTATTTCCGTGATTTTCTAATTGAAAATACCAATGGAAATAAAGCATTGAAAAACATCATTTTGGATGCAACGGCTATTAATGGTTTGGATTCTACAGCCGTTCATATGTTATGTGAATTGTTGGACGATCTGGGAAAAAGGAAAATCCGATTTATTTGGGTAGGGGTGAAAGGTCCTGTGAGGGATGTGATGCAAAAGAACGGAATGTTTGAAAAGATAGGAAAGGAACATTTTTTCAATTCAATTGAGGAGGCTGTTGATTTTGTCGAATCAGGTAAGGAAAATAAACACACTAAGGATTATACTTTACAGAGCTTCAAATAAAATTACTCATTCTTTCGGTTTTCTTTTTTGTAAAATTCAATTAAATGTATTATTCCGACAATCCCTATGAAAATAACCAACCACGAAACACGGGATTGTAACCGTTCATAAACATTAGCAAGATTTGCAGTGACTAAAGCATTGAAGAATACTCCTCCAATAAATATCCCGACAGCATACTTCATCTCTTTTCGAATAATATTCCTATTGAATAGGACGAAAATGATGAATATTGAAAATATCAAAAAAATATTATTGATATGATTTATTAAAGTAAAATCCAAGCGATTATTTCTTTGTAAACTATGATTGAATTCATTCGTTTCTTTTTCTCCCAATATATCCCTCACAGCCAAATAAGGAGGTGAATCATCAGAATATGTAATCAAGCCGGAACCGATTTCATTTTTGGATAATTGCTTGAAGGTGTCAATAATTCCAATCCAAATCATGTGATGCCAATACCGAGGCTGCTTGACAATGTCTCTTACTATTTTTCCATATTCTTCATTGGCTTCCTCATGCGTCATCTTTGACAAGGCAAACGGAGAGTCGGGATTCCAGACGAATTTCCAAGTAGCATCGGGGATTTGGGTTTGATAAGGACATAAACAGATTTCCTTGCTTACATCCCAACAATTTTCATTCAAATATTTTTTCATCAAACCGATTTCGCATAATCTTCCTGTAAGGAAAATGTAAGTGGACTGACTCAGTTTGTATTGCCCTATAGAACAATAATTGTAAATCAAAATAAATTGTAAAACAAAGAACCATGTCAGAATTAAATTAATGATTCTTTTTACTTT